>JBBQFE010000067.1:0-9679 GCA_038321605.1 Mycobacteriales bacterium
CCGTCACCGGATTGGGCCAGTGATCATGGTGAATTCGGCTGCTCTGGGAAAGAAGACGGCTCGCCTGATCATGGCGGGAATCGTCGTCGCGGTGATGGTCGGTGCCATCGTCTTCGTGTTGCTGCCCAAGCCGACGAAGACCGTCACGGCGCGCTTCGAACGGGCGGTGGGGCTGTACGTGGGATCCGATGTCCGCCTGCACGGCGTCAAGATCGGGGTCATCACCCGGGTCAAGCCGGACGGCGACGGGGTGCTGGTGACGTTGAGCTACGACGCCAAGATCAAGCTGCCCGCGTACCCGGCAGACGCCAAGGTGGTCCGGGCCGCGATCATCCCGCCGTCGCTGGTGTCCGACAGGTACGTGCAGCTGATCGACTTCGCATCCTGTGCCGGCAAGTGTGCCGCGCTGGGAAACGGGGCGAGCATCGCGATGAACCAGACCGCCGCCCCGGTGGAGCTGGATGACATCTATGCCGCACTCAACACGCTCAACGTGGCACTCGGCCCGCAGGGCGCCAACTCCCGCTCGCTGTCACCCAACGGGCCGTTGTCGGACCTCATTAACGTGGGCGCGGCCAACCTTGACGGCAACGGAGCAGCGCTGGGCAGCACCGTTCAGAACCTGTCCAAGGCGGTTCAGACGCTGGCCAACGGTCGTAGCGACCTGTTCGGCACCGTGAAGAACCTGCAGGTGTTCACCGACACCCTGGTGGCCAATGACGCTCAGGTGCGCAAGTTCAACAGCCAGCTCGACTCGGTCACCTCCGCGCTGGCCGACGAACGGCAGTCCATCGGCCAGGCCCTGAAGAACCTCTCCGCGGCGCTGACCGATGTCGCCGCCTTCATCAAGGCGAACGGGAACAGCATCCACACCGACATCGTGGGACTGAAGAGCGTCACCGGCGTGCTCAACCGGCAGAAGGCCGCACTGAACGAGATCCTGGCCGTCGCCCCGGTCGCGGTGTCGAACCTGACCCACACCTACAACCCGGTATCGGGGACGCTCGACACCCGAGACAACCTGGGTGGCCTGAACAACCCGCTGGATCCCGCGAACATCTGTGCGGCGCTGACCGCTGCCGGGCCGCTCACCGGTTCGGTCAAGACGACCTGCGCGGCCATCGCCAAGCTGCTCGGGGGTCTACCGACCCTCGGCGGAATCATCACCGGCGGCGGCGGCGTCGTCGGTCTACCCCCGTTGGGCGGGTGACGGCGATGTCGCTCATGAGCAGTCACCGCGGCATCCGTGCGGTCGTCCTGGCCGTCGTCGCAACGCTGTCGCTGTCGGCCTGCGGGTTCCACGGGCTGTATTCGGCGCCGTTGCCCGGCGGTGCCAACCTGGGCAGCAACCCGTACGAGGTGCTGGTCGACTTCTCCGATGTGCTCGATCTGGTGCCCCAATCCGCCGTCAAGGTCAACGACGTGACCGTCGGCAAGGTCGAGTCGGTGACGCTGGTCGACTGGCATGCGCAGGTGCGGCTGATCATCAACGGCGACGTCACTCTGCCGTCCAACGCCTATGGCCAGATCCGGCAGACGTCGCTGCTCGGTGAGAAGTTCGTGTCGCTGTCCTACCCGCCGAGCAACGAGGTGGCGGACTCGGTCACGCTGCGAAATGCCAGCCACGCGGGGTACCCGCTGCCGCACATCGGCATCAACCGGACCGGTGCCACCCCTGAGGTCGAGGAGGTGCTGGGAGCCCTGTCGTTGCTGCTCAACGGCGGTGGCCTCGAACAGGTCAAGACCATCGTCCACGAACTGAACCTGGTGCTGACCGGTCACTCCGACCAGATCCGCAGCCTGTTGAGCCAGTCGAAGACCTTGACCACCACGCTGAACACCCAGAAGAGCCGGATCCTCGGTGCCATCGACAATCTCGACACGCTCGCCCGGACGCTGAACAACCAGAAGCAGGTCCTTGCCACGGCACTGGACACCCTTCCCCAGGCGGTGAAGATCCTCGCCGACGAGAAGGACCAGTTCGTGACATTGCTCAGCAGCCTGAACCACCTGAGCTCGGTCGCCGTGCAGGTCATCAACGGCTCCTCCGACAACTTCGTCGCCACCCTGAAGAATCTGGATCCGGTGCTCACCGAGCTCACCAAGGCCGGTACCGACCTGCCCAAATCCCTGGAGCTGCTGGCGACGTTCCCGTTCCCCAAGACTGCGGTGAACGGTGTGCGAGGCGATTACACGAACCTCTACGTCACCGCCGACCTGAATCTCAGTGACCTGCTCGACAACCTGCTCAAGCCGGTGCCGCCGGGACAGGTACCGGTGCCCACACCGAAATCGGTGGCCCCGGCGGGCCTCAACGGGATAGGCGGGTGATGCGCCCATGATCCGCAGGAGTACCAAGATCCAGTTGCTGGCGTTCGTGATCATCTCGCTGCTCGGGGTGAGTTACGTGGGCTTCAACTACGTGGGCCTGGGCTCGACGTTGTTCGGCCCCGGTGGCTGCACGGTCAGCGCGAACTTTCCGGACTCGGGCGGCATCTTCACCAATGCCGAGGTGACGCTGCGCGGTGTGACCGTCGGCAAGGTCGGCGACCTGCACCTGCTGGACTATCACGCCTCCGACGGCGCGAGCGTGCACGGCGTACGGGTGGACCTGCGGCTGAAGGACTGTTCCAAGCAGCGGATTCCGCTGTCCTCCCAGGTGTACGTGTCGGACCGCTCGGCGGTCGGCGAGCAGTACGTGAACATCGAACCCACCTCCAAGGACGGGCCGTACCTGACCCGGGGTGCGGTGCTGACCAACCCCGGCAAGGTGCCGATCGCGACCCAGGTGTTGTTGCAGAACCTCGATGACCTGGTCACTCACATCGACTCCGCCAAGCTGAACACCCTCATCACGCAGCTGGGCGTCGCGTTCAACGGCAGAGGCCCTGATCTGCAGGCGCTGCTCGATTCCGGTGACCAGTTGCTCGCCGCAGCCCAGCAGGCGCTGCCGCAGACCCTCAAGCTGATCGACAACTCCCAGACGGTGTTGAAGACCCAGCTGGACTCGGGTTCGGCGATCAAGGACTGGGCTCGGAATCTGCGGCTCATCACCGCCCAGCTCAAGTCCAGCAATCCCGACCTGAACTCCCTGCTCAGCAACGGCTCGAGCCAGCTCGACACCGTCCAGCAGTTCCTGCACGGCAATCGCTCGGATCTCAACCTGCTGCTGATGAATCTCACGTCGGTGAACCAGGTCCTGGTGTCCCATCTGGACGGGATCGAAGGCATCCTGCTGCTGTACCCGGCTGCGGTCGCCGGTGGCTACACCGTGGTGCCCGGGGACGGCACCGCCCACTTCGGGCTGGTCGTCAACACCGACGATCCACCCGCGTGCCGGGCCGGTTACGGCGGTACGAAGATCCGCCAGCCCAGCGACACCGGGCCGACGACCACCAACACCAACGCGCGCTGCTCCATGCCACGAGGTTCGGTGACCGATGTCCGGGGCGCGCAGAATGCACCGGGTGGTGACCCGATCAGCACCGACGGTGGCAGCCGGGTGTATCCCCGGGTGGCACCGCAGAGCGGTTCGGTGGTGGCTCTGGGTGGCTCCATGGCCGGCGGCCAGGTGTTGGCCGACAATTCCTGGCTTCCGCTGCTCACAGGTGGGCTGAACTGATGCCGATCGCAACGTCGCACACACCCGAGCTCAGAACCCGTCCGGGTGCCAGGCACGACGAAGAGGGAGATCTCATGTCCGAGCCGACCCGGCCGGCGGTGCCGCGGGCAGTCGTCCTGCCGCTCGCCGGCCTGCTGGCAATACTGCTGGTGCTGGCCGCCTTCCAGGGAGTGCGCAAGCTGACCCACCACAGCGACGCCCCCGCCGGGTTGAGCCGGGCCGAACAGTCTGCGGTAGACGCTGCCAAGCAGGAGACGATCAACATCCAGACGTACCGCCTGAAGAGCTTCGATGCCGACTTCGCAGCGGCCGTGTCGGGCCTGACTCCGGCCAAGGCAACCCAGTGGCAGGCCAACCGGGCCACCCTGAAGACCCGCCTGACCCAGCTGAAGCAGGATGCCGGTGCGACCGTGTCCGGTGCGGGGCTGGTGAGCTTCGACGGTAGGACGGCGGTGGTGGTGGTGTCCTCTGACACGTTGAAGGTGGACTCTGCGGGCAAGTCGACGACCGCCGCGCAGAACCGGTCACAGGTGACGATGAAACTCATGAATGGCAGATGGCTCATGGACGAACTGCTCTCGGTGTCAGTGTCATGAGCGACCCCACCGAAATTGTGACCGGTAACCCGGAGCACGTCGACGGTTCGGGTGACGCGGACGCCGGGACCGGTGTTCGGCGCCCGTCGCCGACTTCGCGTGCCCGCCGCGCCGGAGCGGTGGCCGTCTCCTCCGCCGCCCATCGGCCCGCGCCCCTGCCGCACGCCGAACCCGGGCGGCCCGCGGGCACCGACACGCTGACTGCCGAGCCGGACGACGCCAGGATGGGATCGGCCGATCACCCGGAGCCGTTGTCGTCCGCGGAGGTCACCAGCGAGTCCGGCACGCCCCCTGAAAGGCGCCGCGGGGGACCGGTGCTGGTCACTGCCGGCCTGCTCGTCGCCGTGCTGGCTGCCGCGCTGCTGAACTGGTGGCTGTGGCAGAGCAAGGACAACACCGGCTCTCAGAAGCAGCGTCAGCAGGTGCTGTCCTCGGCGAAGACCGCAGTGCCGGCGATCCTGTCCTACAACTACAAGAGCTTCGACAAGAGCGTGGCTGCGGGCCGGAGCATGCTGACCGGTCGCGCCCAGACCGACTACGTCACGGCCATGAACGGCTCGATCAAGCCCACGGCGGTGAAGAACACCGCAGTCGTGCAGGCGCAGACGGACGCCGCCGGCATCGAGTCGGTGTCGCCGAGCGGTAAGCAGGTCACGCTCGTGGTGTTCGGCGAGCAGAAGGTCACCAATGCGACCCTGACCGCACCGCGGACCGACCTCTTCCGGGTCCGGGTGACGATGGATCGGGTGAACGGCAACTGGCTGGTCTCGAAGTTCGACCAGATCTGAACAGGCGCCGGGCCGCCGAGCCCGGAACAGCAGGTGCTTGACGTCCGGCGTCGGGCGGTGCACCCTGTGCGTGCACCATTCTGATGGAACTCGAGGCGCTCATAACCACCTCGATCCCGTCGCCCGGACGCTTGATCCGGGTGCCGGGCTGAGCCGCCCCTCGGGGGTGGCCTGGACAGGCGTGCCCAAAGAGGCTAAGCTGACCCTTTGCGCTGCCCTCATACACCTGTCGGCCCGTTAAGGGCCTACTTCCTGCTGTCTGCGGGGCTGTCGGTCGGTGGCGCGAAGCGAAACACCGCACGCAACTGAACAGCAATAGCTCTGCCGATCCGGACCTGGTCCGGCTCACCGGCACAGCAGTGGACCAAGTCCTCGGAAGGACGCATCTTGGCAGTCTCTCGCCCCGGTAAGTCCGCAACGCAAGGAACGAGCATTCAGGGAATAGCAGGAGCTCCCGCGCGCACGTCCTTCGCCAAGATTCGGGAGCCGCTCGAGGTTCCCAATCTCCTGGCTCTGCAAACGGAATCGTTCGATTGGCTGGTCGGCAACGCCGCCTGGCAGGAGCGGGTCGCCAGGGAGGACCCGTCCTACACCTCATCTACCTCGGGCCTGGAGGAAATTCTCGGCGAGATCTCGCCGATCGAAGACTTCTCCGGATCCATGTCACTGTCGTTCTCCTCGCCCCGCTTCGAAGACGTCAAGGCGTCCATCGAGGAGTGCAAGGACAAGGACATGACCTACGCGGCCCCGCTGTTCGTGACGGCCGAGTTCACCAACAACACCACCGGCGAGATCAAGAGCCAGACGGTGTTCATGGGTGACTTCCCGATGATGACCCGCAAGGGAACCTTCGTCATCAACGGCACCGAGCGCGTCGTGGTGTCCCAGCTCGTCCGCTCGCCCGGCATCTACTTCGACCGGACCCTCGACAAGACCTCGGACGTCGACGTCTATTCGGTCAAGGTCATCCCGAGCCGCGGTGCGTGGCTGGAGTTCGACGTCGACAAGCGTTCGACCGTCGGTGTCCGCATCGACCGCAAGCGCCGCCAGCCGGTCACCGTGCTGCTGAAGGCCCTGGGCTGGAGCTCCGACCGGATCCGCGAGCACTTCAGCTGGTCCGAGACCCTGCTCGCCACCCTGGAGAAGGACCACATTCCGGGCCAGGACGAGGCACTGCTCGACATCTACCGCAAGCTGCGTCCGGGTGAGCCCCCGACCCGCGAGTCGGCCCAGGCGCTGCTGGAGAACCTGTTCTTCAACCACAAGCGCTACGACCTGGCCAAGGTGGGCCGCTACAAGGCCAACAAGAAGCTCGAGGTCAACACCGACATCAACCACGGCAACCTGACCGAGGAAGACATCGTCAAGACCATCGAGTACCTGGTGCGCCTGCACGCCGGCGATGACGGCTACGAGGTCGACGACATCGATCACTTCGGCAACCGTCGCCTGCGTACCGTCGGCGAGCTCATCCAGAACCAGATCCGGGTGGGCCTGTCACGGATGGAGCGGGTCGTCCGCGAGCGGATGACCACCCAGGACGTCGAGGCGATCACGCCGCAGACCCTGATCAACATCCGCCCCGTGGTGGCGTCGATCAAGGAGTTCTTCGGAACCTCGCAGCTGTCGCAGTTCATGGACCAGACCAACCCGCTGGCGGGTCTGACCCACAAGCGCCGACTGTCCGCGCTCGGCCCGGGTGGTCTGTCCCGCGACCGCGCCGGCATGGAGGTCCGTGACGTCCACCCGTCGCACTACGGCCGGATGTGCCCGATCGAGACCCCGGAAGGTCCGAACATCGGCCTGATCGGTTCGCTCGCCTCCTACGGGCGGATCAACGCGTTCGGCTTCGTCGAGACGCCGTACCGCAAGGTCACCAACGGAAAGGTGACCGACCACGTCGACTACCTGACCGCCGACGTCGAGGACCGCAACACCATCGCCCAGGCGAACGCGCTCATCGACGCTCAGGGCAACTTCACCGAGAACAAGGTGCTGTGCCGTAAGAAGGGCGGCGAGGTCGAGCTGCTCGAACCCGCCGAGGTCGACTACATGGACGTCTCGCCGCGCCAGATGGTGTCGGTCGCGACGGCGATGATCCCGTTCCTCGAGCACGACGACGCGAACCGCGCCCTGATGGGTGCCAACATGCAGCGGCAGGCAGTGCCGTTGCTGCGCTCGGAGTCCCCGCTGGTGGGAACCGGTATGGAACTGCGTGCAGCGGTCGACGCCGCTGACGTCGTGGTCGCCGACAAGGCCGGTGTGGTGGAGGAACTCTCCGCCGACTACATCACCGTGATGGCTGACGACGGCACCCGCAACACCTACCGGCTGTCGAAGTTCGCCCGCTCCAACCAGGGCACCAGCTTCAACCAGAAGCCGATCGTGGACGAGGGCGACCGGGTCGAGGTGGGCCAGGTCATCGCCGATGGTCCGTCCACCGACTCCGGAGAGATGGCGCTCGGTAAGAACCTGCTCGTGGCATTCATGCCGTGGGAGGGTCACAACTACGAGGACGCCATCATCCTCAACCAGCGGATCGTGCAGGACGACGTGCTCACCTCGATCCACATCGAGGAGCACGAGGTCGATGCTCGCGACACCAAGCTCGGTGCCGAAGAGATCACCCGCGACATCCCGAACGTCTCCGACGAGGTCCTCGCCGATCTCGACGAGCGGGGCATCATCCGGATCGGCGCAGATGTCGTCACCGGTGACGTGCTGGTCGGCAAGGTCACGCCCAAGGGTGAGACCGAGTTGACTCCGGAGGAGCGACTGCTGCGCGCCATCTTCGGCGAGAAGGCCCGCGAGGTTCGTGACACCTCGATGAAGGTCCCGCACGGCGAGGCCGGCAAGGTCATCGGCGTCCGGGTCTTCTCCCGCGAGGACGGCGACGAACTGCCGCCCGGCGTCAACGAGCTGGTTCGGGTGTACATCGCCCAGAAGCGCAAGATCCAGGACGGTGACAAGCTCGCAGGACGGCACGGCAACAAGGGCGTCATCGCCAAGATCCTGCCGCCGGAGGACATGCCGTTCCTCAAGGACGGAACACCGGTCGACATCGTGCTCAACCCGCTCGGCGTGCCCGGCCGGATGAACATCGGCCAGGTCCTCGAGACCCACCTCGGCTGGGTCGCCAAGACCGGCTGGGAGGTCGAAGGCAACCCGGAGTGGGCGGCTCGACTTCCCGAACCGGCACGCGCAGGCGAGCCCGGCACCAACGTCGCCACCCCGGTGTTCGACGGTGCCCGTGAAGAAGAGATCACCGGCCTGCTCGACTCGACGCTGCGCACCCGTGACGGTGACCAGCTCATCGGGCGTACGGGTAAGGCGCACCTGATGGATGGTCGCTCCGGCGATCCGTTCCCCGAGCCGGTCTCGGTGGGCTACGTCTACATCCTCAAGCTCCTGCACCTGGTGGATGACAAGATCCACGCCCGGTCGACGGGGCCGTACTCGATGATCACCCAGCAGCCGCTCGGCGGTAAGGCTCAGTTCGGTGGCCAGCGCTTCGGTGAGATGGAGTGCTGGGCGATGCAGGCCTACGGCGCGGCCTACGCGCTGCAGGAACTGCTCACCATCAGGTCCGACGACATCCTCGGTCGCGTCAAGGTCTACGAGGCGATCGTCAAGGGCGAGAACATTCCCGAGCCGGGTATCCCGGAGTCGTTCAAGGTGCTGCTGAAGGAACTTCAGTCGCTGTGCCTGAACGTCGAGGTGCTCTCCAGCGACGGTGTGGCAGTCGAGATGCGCGACACGGACGACGACGTCTTCCGGGCCGCGGAGGAACTGGGCATCGACCTGTCCCGGCGCGAGCCGAGTTCGGTCGAAGAGGTCTAACGCCGGCACCGGCGGTTCAGGCAGGGTCACCTCGCCGGAACCGCCGGTCCTCCAGGAATAGCAGTACCCAAAGCATTACACGCTAAGAAGGTAGGAACCTTGCTCGACGTCAACGTCTTCGACGAGCTGCGTATCGGCCTGGCCACCGCTGACGACATCCGTCAGTGGTCTCATGGCGAGGTCAAGAAGCCCGAAACCATCAACTACCGCACGCTCAAGCCTGAGAAGGACGGACTCTTCTGCGAGAAGATCTTCGGCCCGACCCGGGACTGGGAGTGCTACTGCGGTAAGTACAAGCGCGTCCGGTTCAAGGGAATCATCTGTGAGCGTTGCGGCGTCGAGGTCACTCGCGCCAAGGTGCGCCGCGAGCGGATGGGCCACATCGAGCTTGCCGCACCGGTCACCCACATCTGGTACTTCAAGGGCGTGCCGTCCCGGTTGGGCTACCTGCTCGACCTGGCGCCGAAGGATCTCGAGAAGATCATCTACTTCGCCGCGTACCTGATCACCCAGGTCGACGCCGATACCCGGCACCGTGATCTGCCGACCCTCGAGGCCGAGATCTCGGCTGAGAAGTCGACGCTGGAGAAGCGCCGCGACTCAGACATCGACACCCGCGCGAAGAAGCTCGAGACCGACCTGGCCGAGCTCGAGGCCGAGGGCGCCAAGAGCGACGTCCGGCGCAAGGTGCGCGAGGGTGGCGAGCGCGAGATGCGCCAGCTGCGTGACCGCGCCCAGCGCGAGATCGACCGTCTCGACGAGGTCATGGACACCTTCCGCAAGCTCGAGGTGAAGCAGCTCATCTCCGACGAGATGCTGTACCGCGAACTGCG
>JBBQFE010000068.1:0-9608 GCA_038321605.1 Mycobacteriales bacterium
CCTTCATACCTACCAGAGCCCTGGCGTCCACGCTCAGGCCAGGCGGGTGACCTCGACCGTCACGCCCAGCGCCGAGGACTTCGGGCCGGAGTAGATGCCCTTGAGCGGTGCCACGTCGTCATAGTCACGGCCGCGGGCCACCGCCACATGCTGCTCGCCGACCGGATTGCCGTTGGTGGGGTCATAGCCGATCCACTCGCCGTCCCACCATTCGACCCAGGCGTGGCTTTCACCTTCTACCACCTCACCGATCTCGGCCGAGGCCTTCGGATGCAGGTAGCCCGAGACGTAGCGGGCGGGTAACCCGAGGGAGCGCAACATCGCAAGCGTTACATGGGCGAAGTCCTGGCAGACGCCCTTGCGTTCCTGCCACGCCTCCAGGCCCGAGGTGTGCACGGCGGTGGCGCCCAGCCGGTACTCCATCTCCGAGCGGACCTTCTCCACGCACGCGATCGCGGCCACCGCCGGGGAGAGGGCGCCGCCCGGGGAGCTGGCAACCTCGCGCGCCAGTTCGGTCAGTTCCTCGCCCGGGTCGGTGCGCCGGGTCACCGAGAGCCATTCTGCGTACGGGTCCCGCACGATGTCGTTGCGTAGGTCCGACCAGCTCAGCTCACCCGAAATGCCCTGACGCAGCAGGGTCTCGACCACGCTGGTCGCGTTGACCACCAGCCGATCGTGCGGCGTCTGCAGGTCGAAGGCGGTGACCTGGGTGCCCCAGTAGTCGCGGTAACGGTAGGCACTGGCCGCGGGTGAGATCTCCACCCGGGACTCGAGCGTCGCCTGGCTCGGGTCGGTCAGCGGCGTCATCCGGGCCTCGTTGAACGATGACACCACGTCACCGTCGTAGCTATAGCCGGTGCGGTGGCGCACCCGTACTCGCCAGGTCATCGCGGCACCTCCGTGCGGGCAGACATCATCAGGCTCCCTTTCCTACCCACTGGATCACGGCGTGCGGAAAGTACCTGGTGCCGATGGCGGTGGTGGCATCGGCACAGGCCGACTGGATGGATTCCAGGTAGCCCGGCAGGTCCGAGAGCATCTCATCGACACCTCGGAACTCCAGCCCCGTCCGGGCCCGTCCGAGCAACCTGCGGGCCGCGTCCTCGGTGCCCACGCGTCCCTCTTCGCCCCGGTCCAGCATGCTGATCCGGTCCTCGGCGCGCGAGAGGGCGAAGAACATGGACCGGGGAAAGAGCCGGTCCAGCAACAGGAACTCCGCAGCGGTCCGGTCACTGACCCGGCCGCGGTAGGTGCGCAGGTACGCCTCGTTGGCACCACAGGCGCGCAGCAGGGTCGTCCAGGTCGGGCCCGTCGCACCGCCGGCGACGCGGGTCGTGATCAGACGGGCGGTCATGTCCACCCGTTCGATGCTGCGACCGAGGTCCAGGAACAGCCAGCTGTCATCGCGGCTCATCGTCGCGTCGGCGACCCCGTTGGCCAGTGACGTCCGCTCACGCACCCACTGGAAGAACCGGTGCGGGCCCACCCGCTCGGCCCGTCGGCGTTGCTCGCTCAGATCGAGGTACGTCAGGTTCAGTGCCTCCCACATCTCCGAGGACACCGAGTCACGGGCACTGCGGGCGTTCACCCGGGCAGCGGCCAGCGCGCCGGTGATGGAGCTCGAGGACTGCCTGTCGTAGGCCAGTTGCCCGAGCACCTCACGGGTGCCGACCGGTCCGCCGTCGGCAGGGACGTCGCGGCCCATCACCTCGAACAGTGACCGGCAGGCACCGTCCTCCACCGAGGCGTCCTCGAGAATCTGCTGCAGGTAGATGTCGAGGATCCGGGCGGTGTCATCGGCACGCTCGATGTAACGACCGATCCAGAACAGCGACTCGGCGATCCGGCTCAGCATCGGTGGCTCCTCACTGTTGCTGCTGCTGTTGGTCCTGCGCGGCGAGCGGGCCGGGATCCGGACTGCGCATGTTGAGCTGCGCCGGTAGGGCGGCGGCGGGAATGCTGCCGTCGCCGTCGGTGTCGACCTCTTCCACCGGCGGCGGCTCCTCAGCGGTCAGGTCGTTGTCGCCGGCGAAGCGCACCTTGTCCAGCACCAGGGTGTCCTTGGATCCGCCACCCTGGCTGGAGTTCACGACCAGCGAACCCTCGGGAAGCGCCACCCGGGTGAGGCCGCCGGGAAGCACCCAGACATCGTCGCCGTCACTCACCGCGAACGGCCGCAGGTCGACGTGCCGGGGCGCGATCTTGTCACCGATCACCGTGGGCACGGTCGACAGGTGCACCACCTGCTGGGCGATCCAGCCACGGGGATCTTCCAGCACCTTCGTGCGCAGCTCGTCCAGCTCGTCCTTCGACGCCTGCGGGCCGATCACGATTCCCTTGCCGCCCGAACCGTCCACGGGCTTGAGCACCAACTCGTCCAGTCGGTCCAGCACCTCGGCCAGGTGAGCCGGTTCTTCCAGCCTGAAGGTGTCGACGTTGTCGATCAGCGGTTCTTCGTTGAGGTAGTAGCGCACCAGATCCGGCACGTAGGTGTAGAGCAACTTGTCGTCTGCGACCCCGTTGCCCACGGCGTTGGCGATCGTGACGTTGCCGGCTCGCGCGGCGGTCAGCAGCCCCGGGCAGCCCAGCACCGAGGTGGGAATGAAGTGCACCGGGTCGAGGAAGGCGTCGTCGACCCGCCGGTAGATGACGTCGACGCGGCGCTCGCCCGAGGTGGTGCGCATCCGCACCGTGTTGTTCGAGCAGACCAGGTCGCGACCTTCGACCAGCTCGACGCCCATGGTTCGTGCCAGCAGGGTGTGCTCGAAGTACGCGGCGTTGTAGGCGCCGGGGGTCAGCAGCACGATCGTCGGGTCGCTGATCCCGCGCGGCGCAGCCTTGCGGAGCGCCTGCAACAGCTTGGCCGGATAGTCCGAGACGGTGCGGGCCCGCACTCCGGAGAAGAGTTCGGGCAGCACCTGCATGGTCGCCCTGCGGTTCTCCAGCACGTAGCTGACCCCGGACGGAATCCGGACGTTGTCCTCCAGAACCCGGAACTTGCCCTGCTCGTCGCGGATCAGGTCGATGCCGGCCACGTGGATGCGAACGCCGTTGGCCGGCTCGATGCCGTAGGCGTGCCGTTCGAAGTATTTGGACGTGATGAGCACCCGCTGCGGAACCACACCGTCCTCGACGACCCGGCGGTCACCGTAGACGTCGGCGAGGAACGCCTCGAGCGCCTTGACCCGCTGCGAGACGCCACGCGACACCACGTCCCATTCGGCGGCCTCGATGATCCGCGGTATGAGGTCGGTTGGGAACGGGCTCTCGACGCCACCGACGTCGAAGGTGACGCCGCGGTCGAGGAAGGACCGGGCCAGGCTGTCCGCGCGGGCCTTGAGCTCATCGGCGTCCAGCGCCTGGACCGCCTTGATGACGGCGTCGTAGGCCGGTCTGGTGACGCCGGGGGAGGCGAACATCTCGTCCCACGCGCGGCCGAAGGAGTAGTCCGAGAAGAGGTCCGCCACGTCCGCACGGTAGGGAGCGGACGTTTCTGCTGCGTTAACGACGGCGCTGACAGCTGCCAGTGCCGCTGCATCAGCTGGTGACGGTTCAACCGTGGGCGGCAATCGTCTCTCCTCTTGTCCGGACCTGACTGGAGCTGGGTGGACCTGATTCGGCGGTCACTGGTGGGCGTGTTGCCGCGCTGGCGTCTCCGCGGGGCCCCTGACCTGGGGTCGCGGATTCCGATCAGCCTAGGCCCCGTTGCGGGCCGTAGGCTGCCAAGTGTGGAACTGACACATGTGGACGCCGCGGGCGCCGCCCGGATGGTGGATGTCTCGGCCAAGGACATCACGGTGCGCGAAGCCGTCGCCAGCGGTCATTTCGCCACCACGGCCGAGGTCATCGCACTGCTGCGGCGAGACGGGCTGCCCAAGGGTGACGCGCTGGCGGTCGCTCGGATCGCCGGGATCGCTGCCGCGAAGCGGACGCCTGAGCTGGTGCCGCTGTGTCACCCGGTGGCGATCCACGGCGTGACGGTCGATCTGGCGCTGACCGAGAACGGCGTCGACATCACCGCCACCGTCCGGACCGCTGACCGGACCGGGGTCGAGATGGAGGCGCTGACCTGTGTGGCGGTTGCGGGCCTGGCCCTGTACGACATGGTCAAGGCAGTGGACCGGGGTGCCGAGCTGGGCGCGATTCACCTTGTGCACAAGAGTGGGGGGCGCCGGGGCACCTGGGACCGGGCTGCCCTCGATCGGGCTGCCGCAGACCCTGCCGACCTCGATCCGGTGCCGTCGTGACTGACATCAAGGCTGCCGTGATCACCTGCTCAAACCGGTCGGCGAGTGGTGAACGAAGCGACGATTCCGGGAAGCTGCTGGCCACCACGCTGGAGGACTGGGGTTACGTCCTGATCGCCAAACTGGTGGTGCCGGACGACATCGGCCAGATTCGCAGGGCGTTCCGGGCGGTTGCCGCCGATGGGGCGCGCCTCATCATCAGCACCGGTGGCACCGGGGTCACCCCGACCGATGTCACGCCGGAGGCGGTCGCACCGCTGCTCGATCGGTTGATTCCGGGTATCGCGGAGCAGATCCGCTCGGCCAATGCCGACAAGGTTCCGACGGCGGTGCTGTCGCGTGGGGTCGCGGGGACGATCCAGGACGCGCTGGTGGTGACCCTGCCCGGTTCACCGGGTGGCGTCCGCGACGGGTTGGCGGTGCTGCAGCCGCTGGTGAAACATGTGCTGGAGCAGCTCGCCGGTGGCGACCACCGGGTCGGAGGGGGCGTATGACCGCGACGGCTGAGGTTTCGGCGAAGGTGCGGATAGCGCAGGTTCAGCGGGAGCCCCTCGACGTCCAGGCGCACGCCTCGGCGGTGCGGGACTCAGGCGCCGGCGCGGACGTCACGTTCTGCGGCGTGGTACGCGATCACGACCACGGCCGGCAGGTCGTCGAACTGGAGTACACGTCGTACCCGACCGCGACGGAGATCATCGCGGCCGTTGCGGCGGAGATCGCTGAGGACCCGGATGTCATCGCCGTTGCTGTGAGCCACCGGATCGGTGAGCTCGCCATCGGCGACGTCGCCCTGGTCGCGTCGGTGACCGCGGCCCACCGGGGCAAGGCCTTCGCCAGCTGCGCGCTGCTCGTCGACGAGGTCAAGGCACGGCTGCCGATCTGGAAACGCCAGGTCTTCGCCGACGGAACCGACGAGTGGGTCAACTGCCCCTGACCGGTGGGGGTTCAGCCGCCGGCGAACGGTGGCAGAACGTCCACGGTGGCCCCGGCGGTCAAGGGCGTGCCCGGCCGACCCGCTTGCCCATCGACCAGCATCGAACTGGCAGCTACTACATCGGCAAGGGCTGGCCTGGCCCTGAGTTGTTCCTGGACCTCACCGAGTGTGGCTGCGGTGAGAGTCTCTGAGTCCAGGCCAGCCGCCCGGCGGGCGCCGGCCCAATACCGGACGGTGACCTGAAAAGCCATCGTCAGTCGCTGGCCTTGTCGGCAACGGTGTCGGCTGCGTCGTTGGCTTTGTCGGCAACGGTGTCAGCCGGGCTGGAACTGCTGGCCTTTGCCGCTGCGTCGTGGACCTTGTCCTGAACCGAGTCGATCTTCTCGGTGAATCGATGCCCGGTCGCCTTGTCGAGTCCCTCTGCCGCCTTGTCTACCCCCGAAGCCACCGCCGGCGCTGCCTTGCTCGCCAGCTCGGAGGCCTTCTCTTTGGCTTCGGCAGCCAGCGGACCGGCCTTCTCCTTGACCTGCTCGGTCACTTCCTGGGCCTTCTGCAGGGCTTGGCTGGCGAGCGGTGCTGCCTTGTCCTTGGCCTGAACTGCCAGCGGGGCAGCCGCCTCTTTGGCCTGGCCGAACAATCCTTTGACCTTGTCTAGAAACGCCATCGTTGAACAGCCTCCTTTGGTCTTGCTACGCGCCCGGGCACACTAGAGGTATGTCCGTGACACCACCCGAAGACCCAGACATCAGCACTGAGGTCGAGATCGACGAGCCCGTCGAACTGCCATCATCGTCGGCACCGGTGCCGGACCGCCACCCCGACCCCGAAGTGTTGCCTCGAAAGAGCTCGGACGAGGCCGACCTGGGATGGGGCGACGGACCATCAGGGTACGGCGACGACTGGTACGAGGCCGAGCGCCCGCCGCATCACGGCTGACCCGGCGGCTCGCGTTCGGTCAGAACGGGTTCTGCGGGGTTGGTCCCGCTGTGCCGTCGGTGGGCCGGGCGCCCAGGGAGTCGCGGATCTGGCGAAGCAGTAGGACCTCTTCGCTGACGGCCTCCGGCTCAGGCTCCTGTCCACGGGCGCGCAGTTGCTGCATCCGCTCCATGGGCACCACGAAGATGAAGTAGACGACAGCGGCCGTGATCACGAAGACGATCAGCACGTTGATGATCGACGAGATGTTGATGAAGGTCGTGGCCTTGAGCGTGCCGCCACGCAGTGAAAAGCCCCAGCCGTTCGACGATGCGCCCGGGAAGGCGTTCAGGATCGGCGTGACGATCGCGTCCACGAACCCCTTGACCACCGCGGCAAAGGCAGTGCCGATCACCACCGCGATCGCGAGATCGACGATGTTGCCCTTCATCAGGAAGTCTTTGAATCCCTTGATCATGCATCTCTCCCGATATGTGAGGCGCCGAATTTCAGGTGGCTTTCGCGCCGCAGGTCACGGCGGGGCCCTTAGCGTAGCTAGCAGAGTGTCAGACGGGAGATTTGCCAGTCGTGAAGCGGTGGAACGGGTCACCGCGAGCACCACGACCAGGCCGGCGGACTGTGTCGCCGAAGGTTCTGACATCAGCGCAAGCACCGTTACCGCGGTCGCGATCTCTCGTCCCGAATCCTCTTTCGGCAGAGCCTTGCCGTCGGCAAGTACCGTGTCGCCGGCAACACCGGCGTAGAGGTCGATGACCGACCCGGGTGCGAGGATCGCGGATTGGCCCTGATCGCGAAGCGACACCGACACCGCCACCTGGCCCGGTGCCAGTGCTGCGGAGATTGAGGTGTCGAGCAGCCGAGACCTGGTCAGCGGTTCCCCCCGGTCTATGGAAGCACCCACCCGGTGGCCGACCACGGAGGCTTCCAGGGACAGCGCGGAGCTGGGGACGAGCCGCTCGGGCCAGTGCACGAGGTCCACGTCAGCTGCCCTGAGAACGGCGCCGGCCGTGAGGGGATGGGCGGCGATGAGCACCGGGCGAGTATTGCCCGGGGCGGCCGCCGGGTGCGAGTTGCCCGGGCGAAGCGCGGACACCGCCGCGAGCAGCAGACAGCAGACTGCAGCGGCTCGCCGCGGCCAACCGCGCAGCGCATCGAGGAACGAGGAGTTGCGAAGGCTGACGAGGGGCACCCAGTCAGCCTGGCTGTTGCCGCCACCAGCAGGTGGGCAGCTGCGCTGATTGTGGACAGCACAGCCGCCTGTGGACAGGGTGGGCCAGGACGGTGTTCGACCCAGCTCGCTGCCTACCCGGCGAGAGCCGGAGCCGCCGAGCTACTTAGCGGCAGCCTTCGAGGATCCGCCGGAGCCCGAACCACCGCTGGAGCCCGAGCCAGAGCTGGAGCCATTCGACCCGCTCGACGAGGCTGGCGTCTTCGCACCGTCGGAGGATCCCGACGTGGACCCGCTCTTGCCGGACCCGCCCTTGTCGGAGGTGCTCTTGTCAGACCCGCCCTTGTCAGAGGTACCGGTGGACTCCGATGAAGAGCTGCCCTTGTCCGCGCCCTTGCCGGTCTCGGCCGACTTCGGTCCGTCCGAGGCTCCAGGGGCGGTGGAAACCTTGGCGTCACGGCTGTCGTTGCGATAGAAACCCGAGCCCTTGAAGACGACGCCCACCGAGCCATAGACCTTGCGAAGGCGCTGGCCGCACACTGGGCATTCGGTCAGCGCGGCGTCGGTGAACGACTGGACCTGGTCGAACTCGTGCCCGCAATCAGGGTTGGTGCAGGCGTACTGATAGGTAGGCATTGCCTAGATCCCTCCACAGGTGCAGAACTGCCGTCGTCGCTCGTGGCCCACCGGGAGGCACCTCGCGGACCTGGCACTCGGGGGCTACGACTGCTAACAATGGTGCTTCATCGCCTGTTCCGGCGTCCCACCGGGGCCGACTTCCTGCCAGCCCTGCGGTGTGATGACGGCGGTGACCGGCAGGTCCCAGTCAGCCACCGGAACGTCGTCGATCAGCTCGCCGTCGAAAAGTAGCGCCACCAGCGGCGTCTGCGGGCGAACCCTGGTCAGCGCGCGGTCGTAGGAACCGCCGCCGCGTCCGAGCCGGTGACCCTGCCGATCGACGGCGAAGGCGGGCACGAACACCACCGAGGCCGTGGCGATCGCCGAGAGTCCCAACGGTCGGCGAGCCTGCCGGGTCAGCGTCCACACCGCCCAGTCCAGGTCCTTGTCCTGCTGGGTGATCGGCACGATGACCTCGTAGCCGGCGCGGTGCAGCTCGACCAGCAGTTCGATCGAACCCGGTTCCGAGGCCAGCGGCTCGTAGCAGGCGACCCGTGCGCCCGCAGGCAGGGCCAGTGCGGCCAGACCCTGCAACGCCCAACGCCTTATCTCGACCCGGGCACGCTCACGCTCCGGTTCGCCCCGCGCCCGGCGTGCACGGGAAATGTCACCGCGCACCTCGTCCTTGGAAGTCACTTCGTTAGTGTGCCGTTATGGAAAACCCAGACCCCACCGGCACCGGCGTGCGCGCTCGCAAAGCAGTGATCCCCGCCGCAGGCCTCGGGACCCGGTTCGCCCCGGCGACCAAGGCCGTCCCCAAAGAGCTGCTACCCGTCGTCGATGTCCCGGCGTTGGAGTACATCGTCGCCGAGGCGGCCCGCGAGAACCTCCGCGATGTCCTGATCATCACCTCGCGCGGTAAGAACGCCATCGAGGAGCATTTCGACGCTGCCCCCGAGATCGAGGCCGCACTGGAGAAGAAGGGCGATACCGAGCGCCTGGCCAGGGTGCGTCGGTCGACCGAACTGGCTCGGGTGCACTTCACCCGGCAGCGGGTCGCCCGCGGGCTGGGTGACGCGGTGGCCCACGCCGAGGCGTTCGTCGGCCAGGAGTCGTTCGCGGTGCTGCTCGGCGACGACATCATCGACGAGCGCGACGTGCTGCTCAGCAAGATGCTGGACGTTCAGGCCCGCACCGGAGGCATCGTGGTTGGCCTGATCGAGGTCGAGGGTCGGTTCATCTCGCTGTACGGCAGCATCAAGCCGGCGGGCGAGGTGGTCGACGGCGTGATCGAGATCGAGACGCTGATCGAGAAGCCGAAACCCGAGGAGGCGCTGTCCAACCTCGCGGTGATCGGCCGCTACGTGCTGCCGCCGGGCATCTTCGACGCGCTGCGCCGCACCGAACTCGGTAAGCGTGGCGAGCTCGAGCTGACCGATGCGATGCGCACCCTGGGGCAAGATGGGGTACCTATCCATGGAGTCGTGTTCAAGGGGCGCCGGTATGACACCGGCGATCGTCAGGACTATCTACGGGCGGTGGTCCGGCTGGCGGTCGAACACCCCGAACTCGGGGACGACTTCAGCAGCTGGCTGGTTGATTTCGTCAAGGACCTCGACGTGGCCGGCGGCACCGAGCACTAGGAGCGCACGAGAGTGACGGACTACAGCCCCGACTCGCCCACCGAGTCGATCGGCAGGCTGAG
>JBBQFE010000069.1:0-9545 GCA_038321605.1 Mycobacteriales bacterium
AACAGGGTCGAGTCGATCAATCGGGCGGCGGCCAAGCTGGCCGAACTGGTCCCCGAGGCGCGGATCGCGGTCGCCCACGGCCAGATGGGCCAGGATGCGCTCGAGAAAATCATGGTCGGGTTCTGGCAGAACGATTACGACGTGCTGGTGTCGACCACGATCGTGGAGTCAGGGCTTGACATCCCCAATGCCAACACCCTGATCATCGAGCGGGCCGACAACTTCGGCCTGTCACAGTTGCACCAGATGCGGGGCCGGGTCGGACGCTCTCGTGAGCGCGGCTACGCCTACTTCCTGTACCCGCCGGAGAAGCCGCTCACCGAAACCGCCCACGACCGGCTGGCAACCATCGCCCAGCACACCGAACTCGGTGCGGGTATGCAGGTGGCGATGAAGGATCTCGAAATCCGCGGGGCCGGCAACCTGTTGGGTGGCGAGCAGTCCGGTCACGTGGCGGGAGTCGGTTTCGACCTGTACGTGCGACTGGTCGGCGAAGCGGTGGCCGAATTCCGCGGCGAGCAGGCTGAGCAGTTCATCGACGTGAAGGTCGACCTGCCGGTGAACGCCAATCTGCCGCAGGACTACCTGCCCGGTGAGCGTCTGCGGCTGGAGGCCTATCGCTCGCTCGCGTCGGCGACCAGTGACGAGGCGGTCGAAGCCATCCGACTGGAACTGCTCGACCGCTTCGGTCCGATCCCGGTCGAGGTGGACAACCTGCTCGCGGTGGCGAGGTTCAAGGTCGCCTGCCGCAAGTACGGGATCACCGAGGTGTCGTTGCAGGGTCAGTCAGTACGGTTCTCACCCGTCCAACTGCCGGAGTCGGCGCAGATCCGGCTGCAGCGGATGTATGACAAGTCGCTGTACAAGGCCCCGGTCTCCACCATGGCCGCCGGTCGGCCGAAGGGTGTCATCAACCGCGACGGCACCTGGACGGTTGCGAACTTCGGGGGTGAGCCGATCCGGGATCAGGCGCTGCTGAGCTGGTGCGTGGAACTGCTCGACACCATTCTCGGGCCGGTGTTGCAGGCCGTTCTGGCCACCTGAGTGCTGCCCCGGAGCCGCTGGCCGACGCAGAAACCGTCGGGCAAATGTCGGGGTTGGTGGTTATTCTGTGGCCATGTCATTGTTTGCGCGCCGAAGCAAACCCGACCTGGCTCCGGCGGTCGCCGGGTTGGTGCTCGACCGCACCTGGCGTGACGACGCGCTGGACCGTGCCCTCGACGCCGTCGCTGCCGGTCAGTTGACTGCCGGCCTGGCCCTGCTCTCGCAGACGCGGCACGACCCCGAGTTGAGGTCGCAGTACCTGCAGGCGATCGGAACCGCCTGTATCGGACGCGCCGTGGAGATCGAAGCGCTGTGTGCCGAGCACCCCACCGACCCGGACGTCATGTTGCTGCTCGGACGTACCCGGCTCGACGAAGCCTGGGCCACGCGTGGCGGCGGATGGGCCGAGCAGGTGGGGCCAGACCGGTTCGCGTCGTTTCATGCCGGACTCGATTCCGCGAAAGAGGGACTGCTGAGCGCTGCCGAGCTCGCACCTCATGACCCCGTGCCGTGGGAGCAACTGCAGTGGTTCGCACTCGGCGCCGAGCTGGGGATCGAGGATCAGCACACCATCTGGTCCAACGTGTCCGAGCTCGCTCCGACGCTCTACCCGGCCCACCGGGCCCGGCTGCAACTGCTCAGCGAGAAGTGGGCGGGCAGCCACGAGGAGATGTTCGAGTTCGCCCGCGCTTCGGTGACCGCTGCCCCCAGCGGTGATCCGCTGGTGTCGATGTTGCCGCTGGCGCATTTCGAGTACCTGCTGCGGGTGCGGTATCACGCCCAGAAGAAGGGCTCGCCCAAGGATTTCCTCCGAGTGCAGGCCACTTACTTCAGTGGCGAGGTGCTCGCCGAAGTGCTCGTCGCCGAGGCGAAGTGGCTGGACGGACGCCGACCCCACCCCCGTGACCTCGAGGCCCACCACCTGTTCGGTGGCGCGTTCGCGTTGGCGCCGGGCCAGTCGGATCGGGCTCGCTGGCACCTGTCGCAGGTCGGCAACCGGGTGCACGACCTGCCCTGGGGCTACTTCAGCGGCACTGCGGCGCAGGGCTTCGGCGAGGCCGCGCAGCGGCTGAGCATCGCGCTGCCGGCAACCTGACGCTCATGGCCGCAGTCGAACTCCCCGAATTGCTGGTGCCGGATTCGGGTGCGTGGCGCGAATGGCTGGCCGATCACTCCGGCTCACCCGGGGTCTGGCTGGTGCTGCACAAGAAGGGCGGTGACGTGACCAAGCTCGGCTACGAGGACGCGGTCCTTCAGGCCCTGTGTTTCGGCTGGATAGACGGTCAGGTCGCTCGGCGCGACGAGGGCAGTTACCGGCAACGGTTCACGCCCCGCAAACCCAGGAGCGCCTGGTCGGCGACGAATGTGGCGCGGGTGACGCGCCTGATCGCCGACGGTCAACTGATGCCGGCCGGGCTGGCAGCGGTGGAGGCGGCCCGGCGTGACGGTCGCTGGGACGCCGCCTATCAGGGCCAGCGTGCCGCTGAGACTCCCGCCGATCTGCTCGCAGCCATAGCGCGGGTGCCCGCCGCCCAGCAGATGTACGAGGTGCTGAACGCCGCGAATCGTTACGCGCTGTACTACCGGGTCATCGAGGCCAAGCGACCCGACACCCGGGCCAGGCGCATCGCCGAGTTCGTCCAGATGCTGGCTCGGGGAGAGACGCCGCATCCGCAAGCTGGCACATCACGGGCCGCAACCCCGCCCGCAGCGGGTCCGTGAGAAACTTGTCCCACCGTCTGTCCGGACGGCTGGATGACTGTGCTGGTCGAGTTGGCATGAGAAGTCGGAGAGTTTCTGTGAAGGTCCGTTCGGTGAAGGTCCGCGCGCTGCTCCTGCTCCCCGTTATCGCGGTGGCCGGCATAGGCCTGACAGCGTGTGACTCCAAGGCGGGAACTGCTGCGGTGGTCAACGGCACGAAGATCTCCGAATCACGCCTCAACGATTACCTCGGCGCCAACCCCACGCCCATCCCGCAGAGCACCGGCGCCAGCATTTCGGCTCGTCTGGTCGTGCTGCGCGCGCTGGTCAACAACGTCGTGGCGCCGCGCCTGCTGCAGGCTACCGGCGGCCCCGCCTCGGCCGCCGATCTGCTCAAGATCAAGGCACAGATCGTCGCCCAGACCAGCGAGCAGCAGCTGACCGCTGAGCTCGACAAGCTTGGCCTGAAGGCCGCCTTCGTCAAGGAGTACCTGCTGGAGCAGGAGATGTTCGGCGTCCTGCAGGGCAGGCTCGCTTCGCAGGCAGACCTTGCCAACGCCGCCAAGAAGGCTGACATCAAGGTGTCGGTGAGCCCGCGGTACGGCACCTGGGACGCCACGAATCTCGGGGTGCTCGACCTGTCGAAGAACCACCTCCCGAGCTTCCTGACGCTCACCGATCCGCTTCCCGGTGATGCGACGGCCACTGCGTCCAAGTGAGTTCGGAGCCTGTTCCGGCGGGATCGGCACTGCTGCGCGCCGTGCAGGTGATGGATCGGCTCCGCTCACCCGGCGGTTGCCCCTGGGACGCCGAACAGACTCACCAGACGCTCGCGCCCTACCTGATCGAGGAGACCTACGAGACCCTCGACGCCATCGCCGACAACGATGCCGCGGCGCTGCGCGAGGAGCTCGGTGACCTGCTGCTTCAGGTGCTCTTTCATGCTCGGGTGGCAGCGGAATCGTCCGACGGTTTCACCATCGACGACGTGGCCGGTGACCTGGTCGCCAAGCTCACCCGACGCCACCCGCACGTCTTCGGCTCGGTGACGGTGGATTCGGCGGCCGAGGTCAACACCAACTGGGAGCGGATCAAGCAGCAGGAGAAGCAGCGGTCCTCGGTGACCGAGGGGGTGGCGATGGGCCAGCCGGCGTTGGCGCTGGCCGCCAAACTCCTGCATCGGACGGCCCGAGCCGGGCTGCAGGTGGACCTGTCGCCTGACCATGAGAGCTCCGATGGGCTCGGTGACAAGCTGTTCGCCCTCGTGGCCGAGGCGGTTCAGGCTGGTCAGGATCCTGAGCTCGCGTTGCGCGAGACCGCCCGGCGTTATCGCGACGCCGTGCTCGCTGCCGAGGCCGCGCTCGCCGACGGGCTCCGCTGAAGCAATCGGACTGAGGACCGGCGAGTACGCGCCTGATCGAACGGGCCTGCCGATAGGCTGACAGCGTCCGTCCGTGATCGAGTACTGCGAATGTCGTCCGTGGTCGGTCTGAGGTAATGAGAGTTGTAGCGAGAGGACGTCTGTCGTGGCCAGCATTGAGGCTGTAGGTGCCCGTGAAATCCTGGACTCGCGTGGTAATCCCACCGTCGAGGTCGAGGTTGCCCTCGACGACGGCACGCTGGCGCGCGCCGCAGTTCCCAGTGGGGCCTCGACCGGAGCGTTCGAGGCCGTCGAACTGCGCGACGGCGGCTCGCGCTACAACGGCAAGGGCGTCCAGAAGGCCGTCAACGCGGTGCTGGACGACATCGGCCCGGAACTCCTGGGGTTCGAGGCGAGCGAACAGCGGCTGGTCGACGCCGCGCTGATCGAGCTGGACGGCACCCCGGACAAGTCGAAGTTCGGTGCGAACGCCATTCTCGGCGTCTCGCTCGCGGTGGCCAAGGCGGCCGCCTCGTCGGCTGATCTGCCGTTGTTCCGCTACCTGGGCGGTCCGAACGCCTACCTGCTTCCGGTACCGATGTTGAACATCCTCAACGGAGGAGCGCACGCCGACTCCAACGTCGACGTGCAGGAATTCATGATCGCTCCGATCGGTGCCCCGACGTTCGCCGAGGGCCTGCGTCAGGGCGCCGAGGTGTACCACGCACTCAAGTCCGTCCTCAAGGCGAAGGGTCTTTCGACCGGCCTGGGCGACGAAGGCGGCTTTGCTCCGAGCCTGGAATCGAACCGCACCGCCCTGGACGTGATCGGCGAAGCCGTGGAGAAGGCGGGTCTGACGCTCGGCACCGACATCGTGTTCGCGATGGACGTCGCGGCCACCGAGTTCTACTCCGATGGCGCGTACCAGTTCGAGGGTGCGCCGAAGTCTGCCGAGCAGATGGTCGCCTACTACAAGGACCTGGTGGCTAACTACCCGATCGTGTCCATCGAGGACCCGATGTCGGAAGAAGACTGGGATGGCTGGATCGCTCTGACGTCCGAACTGGACGACGTGATCCAGATCGTCGGCGACGACCTCTTCGTCACCAACCCCGAACGCATTGCGCGAGGCATCGCCTCCGGTGCGGCGAACGCCCTGCTGGTAAAGGTGAATCAGATCGGCTCGCTCACCGAAACCTTCGATGCTGTCGACCTCGCGCACCGTTCTGGCTACCGGTGCATGATGAGCCACCGCTCAGGCGAGACCGAGGACACCTTCATCGCCGACCTTGCAGTGGCGATGAACTGCGGTCAGATCAAGACCGGTGCTCCGGCCCGGTCAGAGCGGGTTGCCAAGTACAACCAGCTGCTTCGCATCGAAGAGGAACTCGACGACGCGGCGCGCTATGCCGGCGCAGGGGCATTCCCGCGGTACCGGCCGGCTGGAAGCTGACCGTTCGATGAACCCAACAGACCGTGCCGGTAGGGGCCGGCCGGCCGAGGACGCGTCAGCGGTGAAGCTGCGCCTGTTCCGACACCGCCGGCCGCAGCTGACCGGACGGGGCATGGTGATCACCGCGATGGCACTGTTCCTCGTCGTCGTGCTGGCCTCGCCCCTGCAGACCTACCTGAACCGGCGCGACGCGGTCTCGGCCTCTGAGCGGCAACAGCAACAGCTGAAGCAACACGTCGCCGACCTACAGCAGCAGTCCAACCTGTGGAACGACACGTCCTACATCGAGCGCCAGGCTCGGGCTCGGCTGCAGTACGTCCGTCCCGGTGACACCGTCTACACGGTGCTCAATCCTGACGGCACGCCGCGTTCGGACGGAACTTCGGCCACGAGTTCGGTTCAGCGCTCGGGACACCTGCCCAGTTGGAATGCGACCCTGTGGTCGAGTGTGCAGGATGCCGACCGCGCCAAGTGAGCTCCGCTGACGAGTCTGCTCCGCCTGGTGGTGACACCGAAATCGCGGTCAGTGACACCGATCGGGCTGTGGTCGCCGACCAGCTCGGTCGCACCCCCCGGGCCATCCGGTCGGTGGCGCACCGGTGCCCCTGTGGCAATCCTGACGTCATAGAGACCTCCCCCCGGCTGCCGGACGGCACCCCGTTTCCTACGCTCTACTACCTGACCTGCCCGAAGGCCGCGTCCATGATCGGCACGCTCGAGGCCTCCGGACTGATGAGCGAGATGACCGATCGGCTCAAGGTGGACGGGGAGCTGGCCGCCGCCTATCTGGCCGCCCACCAGGCCTACCTGGCGCGCAGAGAAACGCACGGCATCGTGGCCGAGATCGCCGGCATCTCCGCCGGTGGCATGCCGTCGCGGGTCAAGTGCCTGCACGTGCTCGTCGGCCATTCCCTGGCGGCCGGGCCCGGAGTGAATCCGCTCGGCGACGAGGCCCTGGCACTGCTACGTGACTGGTGGACCGAGGGGCCCTGTGTCGCCGTGGCCGAGCCGGATCATGACTGACTCGGCGTCCGGCCGGGTGGCCGGCATCGACTGTGGCACCAACTCGATCCGGCTGCTGGTGGCCGACCCGGCCGATGGTGGCGGCCTTCGTGATGTGCATCGTGAGATGCGGGTCGTACGGCTGGGCGAGGGCGTCGACGGTACCGGAATGCTCTCTGCACAAGCCCTCGAGCGCACCAGGCTCGCGTTGGCCGACTACGCAGACGTCATTGCTTCCCTCGGCGCCCGACACGTGCGGATGGTGGCGACGTCGGCATCGAGGGATGCCCGCAATGCGGCCGAGTTCGTGACGATGGTGCTGCACACCCTGGGCGTCGAACCCGAGGTCATCTCCGGCACCGAAGAAGCCGCTCTCTCGTTCATCGGCGCCATCGGTGGGCTACCAGGGGCCGCTGATCCACTTCTGGTCGCCGATATCGGGGGCGGGTCCACCGAGCTGGTGCTGGGATCGCCGGCCACGGAGCTGGTGACGGCCTCGTTCAGCATGGATGTCGGCTGTGTACGGATGACCGAGCGCCACCTGCACGATGACCCGCCGACGGAGTCGCAGATAGCCGCGACGGTCGACGATCTGCGCGCGGCCATCCAGCTGGCGTCCGAGCACGTCCCGGTCAGTGACGCCGCGGCATTCGTAGGAGTGGCCGGCACCGTGACGACGATCGCTGCGATCGCCCTTGGGTTGCCGGCCTATGACCCCGACGCCATCCACGGCTCGGTGCTCAGTGCGGCGCAGGTCGACGAGGTCACCGACCGGTTGCTGGGCATGTCCAGGAGCGAGCGGGCCGCGATGCCGGTCATGCATCCCGGGCGGGTGGACGTGATCGGCGGCGGGGCCTTGGTGCTGCGGACCCTGATGCGTGAGATCGGTGTCGGCTCGGTGATCGTCAGCGAGCACGACATTCTGGACGGGATCGCACTCAGCCTGCTGTAGACCGAAGTTCCCGACAGCAGCTGATCAGAGGGCAGCCGTTTGGCGCTGCGCCTCGGTCTTGTTCCTCGGCTCCTTCGGACGCGGCGAGGGCTTGCCCGTCATAGCGCGCCAGACCGTATCTGCCCCTTTGGTGGTCAAGAGCTGAGCGAGCGCCGCACCGAGACCGGTGACCAGGGCGAACACCAGCGCGTCGGCCCAGCTCGTCTCGACCTCTTTGGGGTTGTGCGGTGGGTCATTCGGCCGCGCGGCCGTCCATGCCTTGCCGGTGGCCTTGGCGATGGCTTTGCCTACGGGAATGGCGACCACGGTCGACAGCAACTTGAACGCGATCCTGCTTGCTCCGCCAGCCATCTGCCCGGTGCCTCCTGTGCCGTCCAGCTACCAATGTCGGCTCCACTCTAACCGCGGCGCCGACGCCTCGACCCAGGGCGGACCTACCTGCGCCGAGCAGCGTGTGCGCTCAGTAGCCTGGGGGCAGAGCGGCTGCCCCGGGCGTCCGGCCGGTGGGTGGCACAGGCAGAAGGTGGACGTCATGAACGCTGGACCGAAACGGATCGTGATCGTCGGTGGGGGCTACGTCGGCATGTACACGGCGTTGAAGGCGCAGAAGAAGCTCTCGTCCGGCAAGGCCGAGATCGTCGTCATCGACCCGCAGCCGAACATGACCTACCAACCCTTCCTGCCCGAGGCGGCGGCCGGCAGCGTCGAGCCACGTCACGTGGTCGTGCCGTTGCGCCGGGTGCTGAAGAAGTGCCGGGTGATCACCGGGGCGGTCACCGACATCAGTCACGCGCGCCGCAGGGTCACGATCACTCCGATCGAGGGTCCGTCCTATGACCTGGCGTATGACCTGCTGGTGGTCGCTCCCGGCTCGGTCGCCCGGACGCTGCCGATCCCAGGGCTGGCCGAGCAGGGTGTCGGATTCCGGACGATCGGAGAGGCGATCTACCTGCGAAACTATGTGCTCTCGCGGCTCGACTTCGCAGCGTCCACCGAGGACCCGCTCATTCGGCGGCGAGCGCTCAGCTTCGTCTTCGTGGGTGGCGGGTACGCGGGCATCGAGGCCATTGCCGAACTCGAGGACATGGCCCGTTACGCCTGCCGCTATTACCCGAATGTCGAGGCGGGCGAAATGCGGTGGGTCATGGTCGAAGCCGCCAACCGGGTGATGCCCGAGGTCTCGGTGGCGCTTGCGGCCTACACCGTGGATCGGCTGATCGAGCGAGGGATCGACGTGCGGCTCAACACCCGGCTCGAGTCTGCTGAAGGCGGCCATATCGTGCTGTCTGACGGTGAGGAGTTCGATGCCGACACCCTGGTGTGGACCGCCGGAGTGAAGGCACACCCCCTGCTGGCCACATCCGATCTGCCGGTGGATGACAAGGGGCGCCTGAAATGTAAGGCGAATCTGACCGTGGACGGTGCCGACGGCGTCTTCTCAGCGGGCGACTGCGCCGCCGTTCCTGACCTTTCGAAGGACGACCCGAACGCGCTGTGCGGTCCCTCGGCGCAGCACGCCGTCCGTCAGGCAGCGGTGCTCGGGGAGAACCTGGCGAGGGCCGTTAAAGGCCAGGAGCTCAAGACCTACAAGCACGCCTATGTCGGATCGGTCGCGTCGCTTGGGCTGTACCGCGGCGTGGCCGAACTGTATGGCGTCAAGGTAAAGGGGATTCTCGCCTGGTTCGTGCACCGTTCGTACCACGTATCGCGGATGCCTACCTTCAACCGCAAGGTCAGGGTGCTCGCCGACTGGACCGCCGCGCTGTTCTTCCCGCGCGAAGTCGTCTCCCTGGGCCAACTGCAGATGCCGCGCCAGGAATGGACCTCAGCCATCACTCCGACGCAGAGCGAGGGTGTCGGCGCCGGCTCTCCGGTGAGCCAGGCGCGTGACGAGACGCTGGCCGCGGGGGCAGTGTCAGAAGGCTGACCCGCGCGGGCCGGTAACCCGGCACTGCGCAGCGACCGCACTGTGCGGTTCCGGGACGCCGCCGTCCGTATCCTGTGGTGGCGCCCCCGTAGCCCAATGGCAGAGG
>JBBQFE010000070.1:0-9399 GCA_038321605.1 Mycobacteriales bacterium
CTGGTCGGGTTGGCAAAGAGCCTGGCCAGCGAGCTGGGGCCGCACCGGATTCGGGTGAACACCGTCAACCCGTCCAACGTGGCCACGCCGATGGTGCTCAATGCCGTGACGATGGGCCTGTTCCGCCCGGATCTCGAATCGCCCACGGTCGACGACGTCGCACCGGTGATGACCCAGATGCATCCGCTTCCGGTGCCCTGGGTGGAGTCGGTCGACGTCAGCAATGCCATCGTCTTTCTCGCCTCGGACGAGGCGCGCTACATCACCGGCATCTCGTTGCCGGTCGACGCCGGTCTGCTTGCGCGCTGAGGTACGGGGAGCGCCGGGCGATGGGAAGAGTTGAGAACAAGGTCGCCTTCATCACGGGGGCGGCACGAGGTCAAGGTCGCTCACACGCGGTGCGGTTGGCCCAGGAGGGCGCCGACATCATCGCCGTGGATCTCTGTGGGCCGGTGCGCGGAGTTCCCTACGACGCAGCGACACCAGAAGATCTCGCCGAAACGGAGCGGTTGGTTTCGGCGACCGGCAGGCGGGTCCTCACCCGGCAGGCCGACGTACGTGACGCGGGCGGCCTGCAGGCGGTCGTAGAGGAAGGCGTCTCGCTGTTCGGGCGGCTGGATATTGTCGTGGCCAACGCAGGGATCTGCATCATGGCTGCCTGGCAGGACGTGACGCCGGAGATCTGGCAGGACACCCTGGATGTCAATCTGACCGGCTCCTGGAACACGGTCAACGCGACTGCCCCGCATCTGATCTCCGGCGGCGGCGGCTCGGTGATCATCATCAGCTCGGTGGCGGGATTGAAGGCTATTCCGTTCATGATTCCGTATGTGGCCAGCAAGCACGGACTGACCGGCATCGCGAGAGGGTTCGCCCATGAGCTGGCGCAACACCACATCCGGGTCAACAGCGTTCATCCCACCGGGGTGAACACGCTGATGGGTGGCGGCGATGGTGCGGCCACGGTCGGTGCGGCGATTGCCGCGAACCCGCGGCTCGGTGGGATGTTCACCAACAGCCTGCCGATCGATTTCACCGAGGTAAGTGACATCAGCAACGCTGTTCTCTTTCTGGCTTCGGACGAGTCCCGCTATGTGACCGCCCTGGCGTTGACCGTCGACGCGGGCAACAGCCAGTACTGACGCTCGTTGTTCTGCACATTCAAGTAATCCGCCCGACCGCCGATTGTCTTGATCGACACACCGGTGTGACGATTCGAGATTGGGCGGCAGATGGCTGGAGCGCGGGCGATGGCGGGCGCGGTTGCCCGACTGCGTCTGCAGGATCGCAGAGCGCTGATGATGCCGGCCGGCTACGGGTTGCTGGGCCTGTACCTGCTCGGTTATCTGGCCTGGCTAATCGTTCGTGGCAGCGACCAGTCCTGGCCCTTGTTCGGGTCCTGGACGGTCGCAGGGTTCGAGATCTTCGTCAGCCTGCTCTGCGTGGCGCGCGGGCTCACTGCACGGTCGGGACGAGCAGTGCCGGTGACGTTGGGTCTCGGCCTGTTGCTCTGGGCCTTGGGCGACCTGATTCTCGCCGTCGAGTCGCAAGGCGGCGTCGAGCCCCCGACGCCCTCGCTCGCAGATGCCTTCTATCTGGGCTTCTTCCCCCTCACGTATGTCGCGGTCGTGCTGTTCATGCGCGGCGAGGTGAGAAGGCTCGCCACGCCGAGCTGGTTGGACGGCGCCGTCGCCGGTGCGGGAGCGGCAGCGGTGTGCGCCGCGTTCGTGTTTCACGGAGTCCTCCACGCTGCCGGCGGAGGCACCGCGGCCACCGCCACCAACATCGCGTACCCGGTATCGGATCTACTGCTGCTCAGCCTCGTCGTGGGTGGCTCGACGCTGATGTCCGGTCGGCGCAAAGCGCCTTGGCTGCTGATCGTGGCGGGCATCGCCATCAACGTGGTGGGCGATACCGCCAACCTCTTCCACTCGTCGCTGGGCCGATCCGGCCTGATCCTCGACGCGATCGCCTGGCCGGCTTCGATCCTGTTGATGTCGATGGCGGTCTGGCTGCGGCCGCGTCCGATCAATCCGCTCGTCGCACAGAAGCCAACGACGTTCCTCATCCCGGGCCTCAGCGCCAGCGGCGCGTTGGTCGTCGTCCTGGCCGGGAACCTGCAGGAGATCAGCAGGGTTGCCGTCGCCTTGGCCACCGTCACCCTTGTGCTCGCTGGGCTCCGGTTGATCCGCTCGGTTCGGGCGATGCGTGCTCTGAGCCAGGAACGTCAGCACCAGTCGATCACCGATGAGCTCACCGGTCTGAACAACCGAAGGTTCCTGTCCACCGTCCTCGACGCGTTCTTCGCCGACTACGACCAGTCCGCGCCCGGATCGCGGGGCCTGGCCTGCCTGTTCGTGGATCTCGACCATTTCAAGGACATCAACGACACCTATGGCCACCTGGCCGGCGATCAGGTTCTCAAGCAACTCGGCCCGCGGCTGACCGCCTGCCTGCGGGCCGAGGATCTGCTCGTCCGGCTGGGGGGTGACGAATTCGTCGTCCTGCTCCTGGACGCGGATGCCGATTATGCAGTCGTCGTTGCCCAACGGCTCACCGAGGTGCTGGCCGAACCCTTCACCCTGAGCCTGACGCAGGCCAGTGTCGGTGCCCGTATCGGTATCGCGCTCGCACCCACTGATGCCACCGATGCCCACAGCCTTCTGTGGTGTGCAGACATCGCGATGTACCGAGCCAAGCTGGCCGGCTCGCCCTACGTCTGCTACCACCACGACCGGGACCTGATCGGCAATCGGATGCAGCTGCTCGCCGAACTGCAGACAGCGATCGACGAGCACCACCTGTTCCTGCACTACCAGCCGCAGCTCGATCTGCGTTCCGGCAGGATCGTGTCCGTGGAGTGTCTGGTCCGCTGGCAGCATCGCAAGCTCGGCGTCGTACCACCGCTGGATTTCCTGCCGTTCGCCGAGGAAGCCGGACTCATGGGACAGATCACCGCGCTGGTGCTCAGCGATGCGATCACCCAATGCGCCGAGTGGCGTGATCAAGGAATCGTGCTCACGATCTCGGTCAACATCTCGCCGACGAATCTGCTCGACCCCCAGTTCGTTCCTCTGGTCGAGCACCTTCTCGACCGACATGGTGTTCCCGCGTCAGCGCTCATCCTGGAGTTGACCGAGACCAGCGTCATCTCCGACTTCGAGCGGTCCCAGCAGGTCATCCAGGAGCTGCTGGACGTCGGCGTCTTCGTTTCTGTCGACGACTTCGGCGCAGGTTTCACCTCGTTGGCGTACCTCAGCACCCTGGCGGTCAAAGAGCTGAAGCTGGACCGGACGTTGGTCAGCCCGCTCTCGGGCGGCGCGAACCCGCGCGACCTCGAGTTGGTGCGTTCCACCATCGAGCTGGGTCATGCTCTGGGACTTCGGATCGTCGCGGAGGGCATCGAGGACGGTGCCACCCTCGAGGTGCTGTCCGCGCTCGGATGTGACCTCGGACAGGGCTACTTCATCGGCAGACCTACGGTGGCGAGCCAGCTCGCGGTTGCCTCGCCCGCGCCCCTGCCAGGCTTCCTGCCGATCGCCAGCTAGCCGATCGCCAGCTAGCCAGTCGCTAGCTAGCCAGTCGCGAGGTCCGACGTGGGCCAGCATTCCCGCTGTTGATTCACGTTGTCAAGCAATCTGTAAGGGAATGCAGCAATATTGCTGCCTTAGGTAACGAATTGGAAACCAAGTTGGATTAGTTGCTTGACGTCCGAAATCAAACCGGCTTACGCTCCGCCTCGACTTCGGATCACGTGGCGACCGCCGCGCACCGGGGGAGACCGCGGAGGTGAGGCGACGTGACCGAGTTCGTTGCCGCAGCCGACGCCGGTTCGCTGAAAGGTCCGGGCGCGTTGGCCGCCGATGCGTCCGGACCGGCGCGTTCGGTAGGCAGTCGTGAGCAGCATCTGGGCGCGCTGTTCGAGGCCGTCCTGACGCGTGGCCCGTTGTCCCGCCGCGACGCAGCCCGGGTCACCGGCTTGTCCGCGGCCTCGGTCACGAAACTCGTCAAGCCGATGATCACCCATGGCTATCTGGTGGAGAACCTGCGCGAGGCCGGTGTGCCAGGACGGCCGCAGATTCCGCTGCAGGTCGATGCGGGGCGTCACCACGCGGTGGGCATCAAGCTGATGGAGGGCGAGATCGTCGGGGTCGTGGCGGATCTGCATGCAGAGATCCAGTCCTCGCACCGGATGCGCTACTCCGACACCTCCCCGGCCGGCGTGGTGGACGCGATCGAGGAGATGGCGGGCGTCCTGCTCAGCCGGACCGCGGTCGACCGGTCGCGGCTGCTCGGAATCGGGATCGGCCTGGGCGGACACGTCAATGCCACAACCGGGATGGTGGTGCACTCACCGCTGCTCGGTTGGCGCGACGTGCCGCTGCGGCGGCTGGTCGCCGAAAGGATGAACCTTCCGGTGGTGATTGAGAACGACGTCAACACGCTGGCTGTGTCGGAGCAGTGGTTCGGTGCCGGCAGCAGCTTCGCCAGCTTCGCCCTGGTCACCATCGGTATCGGGGTGGGCTGCGCGCTGGTGCTCGACGGGCAATTGTGGCGCGGCGTGAGCGGTGCGGCCGGCGAGTTCGGGCACATGGTGGTCGACCCCGACGGCCCGCCGTGTCACTGTGGCAAGCGCGGTTGCCTGGAGGCCGTCGTGGGTGACACCGCGATCGCCGCGGCGATGTCGGCCGCGGTCGGTCGCCGAATCACCAAGGTTTCGCAGGTCGTATCCCAGGCGCATGCCGGCGACCCCGACGCGCGGGCTGTCTTCACCCAGGCCGGTGTCGCGCTCGGACGGGCGATCGCCGCATTGCTGAACCTGCTCAATCCACCGCTGGTCATCCTCTCCGGTGAGGGTATGACGGCATCCGACCTGTTCATCGACGCGCTGCGGGCCGAACTCGCCCGTGACGCGTTCTCCTCCACCGCGACCGACTGCACCGTCCTGGTCCGTCCACTGCCGGACGAGACCTGGGCGCGCGGTGCCGCAGCGACCATGCTCCGCCACGGTGTACTTCGCTCGCTCGGTGCCCTCACCGGCCAGGTCGAAGCCTGATCTGGTTCCCACCACCTACCAATCACTCCCCCTACGTCCATAGCTCGCACTTCACCGTCCATAGCTCGTTCCACCCCGGTGGCCTGTCGGCCAGCCGGATCCCACCCAACCCAGGAGACCTCACATGGCACGTCGCAGGACCACGTTGCTGGGAATGGCCGTCATCGCCGCCATCGCGCTGACCGGCTGTTCAAGTTCGTCGAACAGCAGCACGAAAGCATCGGCGGACAAGCCCGTAACCCTGACGTTCTGGGGCACCTACGGAAACGGTGGCAACAAGGCACAGACCGACGCCCTGAGCCAGACGATCATTCCCGCCTTCGAAAAGGCGAATCCCACCATCAAGATCAACTACGTCGACATCCCGTACGACTCGCTGCTCCAGAAACTGACCACCAGTGCCGCCGGCGGGCAGCTACCTGACCTGGTCCGCTCCGACATCGGCTGGGTGCCCAAGTTCGCGGCGCTGAAGGTGTTCGCCCAGCTGGACGGATCGATGCCCGACTTCGCCACCCTCTCCGCGGACAACTACCCGGGCAGCCTTGCCACCAACAAGTACAACGGTCACTACTACGGACTGCCGCTGGACACGAACACCCGAGTGCTGATCTCCAATTCGACCGCCCTGAAGAATGCGGGCATCGCCGCGCCGCCGGCCACCTTCGACGACCTCAAGGCCGATGCCGCCAAGCTCGCGGCGAAGAAGGTCGCGGTGTTCGCCGACAGCGGCCTGCAGGGCTGGAACGTCTATCCCTGGATCTGGTCCGCCGGCGGAGAGGTGACGAACCCCGACCTGACCAAGGCGTCGGGGTACCTGGACAGCGCGCAGAGTGTGGCAGGCGTGCAGATGCTGGTTGACCTGTACAAGCAGGGCGCCATCCCCAACCTGATCATCGGTAACAAGGGAGCTACCCAGACCTCTGACGGCCTGCCCAAGGCCAACTATGCCAACATCCTGGACGGACCGTGGATGCAGGCGATCTGGCAGGGTCAGTACCCGAAGTTCAGCCCGGTCTACTCCTCGGTGCCGGCGGGGCCGGGCGGTTCAGTGTCGGTCGTCGGTGGAGAGGACATCAACGTGACCACAGCCTCCAAGCACCAGGCCGAGGCTCAGAAGTTCATCGCCTTCACCCAGACGGCGTCCTACCAGCTCGCGATGGCCAAGACCGGTCAGATGTCAGTGGTGAAGTCCCTGGACAGCCAGGAGGCATCGCAGGTTCCCGCCTTCGCGCCGTACATCAAGCAGCTTCAGACCGCCCGCCCCCGGCCCTCGGTGCCTGAGGCACCGGCCATCGACACCGCGCTGCAGAACGAGCTCACCAAGGCCTTCCAGGGCAGCGAGTCGGTACAGCAGGCTCTTACCAACGCAGCTCAGCAGATCGACCCGCTGCTCACCAAGACCAGCTGAGGTTTCGCGGCCCCGGCCGGACCGAACCCCGTCGCCAGCACCTGAAGGAGATCATGACAGCCACGTTGGAACCCACCGACCTGCAGCGCAACGCTGCGGCCGGTGGCCCGACGCGGCTACGCCGAACCCCCTCCCGGCGTAGCCGCAACAACATGACCGCCTACCTGTTCCTGGCGCCGGGGTTCGCCCTGTTCCTGGCCCTGATCATCTACCCGATGATCAAGGCGTTCCAGATGAGCTTCTACGACTGGAACGACGTCGCCGGGGCAACGAGCAAGTTCACCGGTTTCACCAACTACCGCACCGCCTTTCACGACCCGGTGTTCTGGCGCGCACTGATCAACAGCGGTGTGTACATGCTCTTCACGGTGCCACCGCAGATCGTGCTCGGGCTGGGCGTGGCCACCCTGCTGAACAACAAGGCACCGGGCCGCACGCTGTTCCGGGTGCTGTTCTACCTCCCGGTCGTCACGAGCTGGGTAGTGGTTTCGCTGCTGTTCCGGTACCTGTTCGCCGACAGTGGTCTCGTCAACTGGGCGCTGCACGACGTCGCCCATGCGACGAACCACAACATCTCGTGGCTGTCCGGCCGGTGGACGGGCCTGACGGCGATCTCGGCCCTCGGCATCTGGAAGGGTGTGGGGTGGTCGATGATGATCTTCCTTGCCGCGCTGCAGGGCGTGCCGAAGGAACTGCTCGAATCGGCCGAAGTCGACGGCGCCGGAAGGTGGCAGCGATTCCGGGCGGTCACGCTGCCGGCAATCTGGCCGGCGGCCGCGTTCGTCACGGTGATGCTGGTCATCGGCGGCTTCAACGTCTTCATCTCGGTGGCGCTGATGACCAACGGCGGCCCCGCCGATTCCACCCAGGTCCTGCTGACCTACATGTACGAACAGGCCTTCACCAACCTGAACTTCGGCTACGGCGCATCGATCGCCGTGCTGCTCACGGTCGGGGTGTTCTTGCTTTCCGCGGTGCAACTGCGGGTGTTCCGCACCGACGCCGAGGAGCTGTGATGACCCTGGTGACCGCCCGCGCCAGGTCGGGCCGGCGCGGCCCCACAACCCGTCGGCGTCCGAGCCGAAGCGGTCTGCGATACCTGGTTTTGACCGTCGGCTCGGCGATCATGGTGGCCCCGTTCCTCTACATGCTCTCCACCTCGCTGAAGAGCCAGACCTACGTGCTCACCATCCCGCCGCAGTTCATTCCGCACCCGGCGACGACCGCTAACTACACAGAGGCATGGACGACCAACGACCTCTCCCGCTACTTCGTGAACTCCCTCGTCGTGGCGGTCCTGACCACGGCGTTGTCCCTGCTGCTCAGCTCGATGATGGCCTATGCCTTCGCCCGGTTCGCTTTTCCCGGACGGGAGCTGCTCTTCAAGGTGCTGCTGCTCGGTCTGATGATCCCGGCGATGATGCTGATCATCCCGCAGTTCATCCTCGCCAAGTACCTCGGCCTGATCGACTCGATGGCCGGCCTGGTGGTGTTCTACGTCGGCGCGTCCCTGTCGCTGAACACTTTCCTGCTACGCGGGTTCTTCCAGGCCATCCCGGTAGAACTCGAACAGGCCATGCAGATCGACGGCGCTGGCGCCTGGTCGCGCTACTGGCGGCTCGTCCTGCCCCTCGCCAAACCGGCACTGGCCACCGCGACGATCTTCACCTTCCTCGGCAGCTGGGACGAGTTCGCGTGGGCATTGACGATCATCAACACGCCGTCCAATCGGACGCTGCCCTTGGCGATTGCACTCTTCCAGGGCCAGAACTCGACCCTGTGGGGATTGGTCTTCGCCGCCTCGATCATCGCGATCGTGCCGGTGATCGTGGTCTTCCTACTTTTCCAGCGTTACTTCGTGCAGGGCCTCACTTCTGGAGCGGTCAAGGGATGACGCAGCTACTACCCACCCGTACCACCTACCGAGCGGGCGAGAACGTCCTTGTAGAAGCGAGGCAACTGGCAACAACTGATGCCGTTTCGGTGTGGCACCTGGGCGAACTGGTCGGTGAGCATTCCGTTGCGCCGGGCACCTGCATCGTGGACCTGGGGCAGCTTTCAGTCGGCGGCTACACCGTCGAACTGGCATCCGGGCGGGCGCGGACCGCCGCTGAGGTGGTCACCGAGACGCGCTCGGTGCTCCGGTACGGCTTCGTCGTGGACTACAGCCCGGACCGCGATCTGGCCGGTGTGCAGGACAATTTGCGCCGGCTGCACCTGACCGGAGTCCAGTTCTATGACTGGGCCTACCGACACGCCGATCTGCTCGGTGGGGGTGAGAGCTACACCGACGCCCTGGATCAGCCGGTATCCCTGGCCACAGTGCGCTCACTGATCCAGGCATGCCACGAGGTCGGCAGCGAGGCCCTCGGTTATGCCGCTGTGTACGCGGTCGGACCGGAGGAATGGCCGAAGTGGGAGCATGATGCGTTGCTCACCGCGACCGGCGTCCCCTACGCACTGGGCGACTTCCTGTTCGTCCTCGACCCGGCGGCGCCCGATTGGCTCGACCATTTTCGCGCCGACCTCGCAGCCGCCACCCGGCAGGTCGGCTTCGACGGCTTTCACCTTGACCAGTACGGCTATCCCAAGAGGGCCTACCGACCCGACGGCACCGATGTCGACGTGGCCGAGAGTTTCACGGGCCTGATCGCAGGTGTGCGGACCGAGCTGCCCGAGGCCCGGCTGGTGTTCAACAACGTCAACGACTTTCCGACCTGGGCAACCGGCGACGCCCCGCAGGATGCGGTCTACGTCGAGGTCTGGCCACCACACATCGGCTACCAGCACCTCGCCCAGGTCAGCACCCGTGCTCGCGCGGCCGCCGTCGGCAAACCGGTCGTGATCGCCGCCTACCAACACGTGTACGACCAGATGCAGCCCGGCGATACCCGTCGTGCCAACACGGCCACCGCCCTGACGATGGCCACCCTGT
>JBBQFE010000071.1:0-9383 GCA_038321605.1 Mycobacteriales bacterium
CTGCTGGTGGCTGCCCTCATCCTGGTGTTGCTCACGGCTTACGCGTTGGCCCAGTCGAGTGGTGGTGCCACCGGAAAGGTGGCTCCCGCCGGCTCCAGCAGTTCGGCCCGGCCGAGCAGCACCGTGCCTGCCACGACCAGCTCGTCCCCGAGCCCCACCCCGACGAAATCGCCCTCCGCAGTCGTGGTCACGTCGTGCACCAAGACCCAGCTGACGCTGGCCGCCGCGACCGATGCCAAGAGTTACGCCATCGGGGACAAGCCCAAACTCGCGCTGGTGTTGACCAACAAGGGCCCCCGACCGTGCTCGACCGATCTGGCGGACAAGCAGATCGAGCTGCGGGTGTTCTCGGGAAGCGCGCGGGTGTGGGGCAGCCACGACTGCCAGATTCAGCCAGGGACGAGTGTGCAGACGTTGCCGGTGGGTCGTCCCACCCGCCGCGAGATCGAGTGGTCCGGATTGTCCTCCCAGCCGTCCTGCGCCGGGGTCCGCCAGCAGGTCCCGGCCGGCAACTACACGCTGTTTGCTCTGCTGGGCGGGCAGCAGGGTAGTACCGCTGCGTTCAGCTTCACCGGCTAGGAATACCGTTCGATGATCGATGCGTCGGCCAACCGGGAAAGCGCCTCGCGGATGGTTCTGGCGCGGGAATCCCCGACTCCTTCGACGTTCTGCAGCTCGTCCACCGTCGCGGCGAGCACTTTCTGCAGGCTGCCGAAGTGTTCGACGATCCGGGTCAGGACGAGGTTCGGCAGGCGGGGTACCCGCGAGAGAAGCCGGTACCCGCGCGGGCTGACCGTGATGTCCATCGTTTCGTGGGTTGCGGGAAAGCCCAGCGCCTTGGCGACATTCAGCGGGTCGAGCAGGTCGGTGGCGGTGAGCTGATCGAGCTCCTCCAGGCACTGCTCGGGGGTTCGGTTGCGTCGGTTGCTTGGCAGGTAGTCGCGCACGATCAGCTCACGGTCGGAGTCGACGCCGGCGAGCAGCTCCTCCATCTGCAGCGCGAGCAGCCGTCCGTCGGTACCGAGCTCCACCACGTAGCTGGAGATCTCGTCGGAAATCCGCCGGACCATCTCGAGCCGCTGCGAGACGGCGGTGGCATCGCGAACCGTCACCAGGTCTTCGATCTCCAACGCCGAAAGGGTGTTCGAGACTTCGTCCAGCCTGGTCTTGTAACGCTCCAGGGTTGCCACCGCCTGGTTGGCGCGGGACAGCAGCGAGCCGGAGTCCTCCATCACGTGCCGGCGGGCGCCGACGTAAAGGCTGATGATCTTCATCGACTGCGACACCGAGATCACCGGAAAACCGGTCTGCTGAGCGACCCGCTGAGCTGTGCGGTGCCGGGTGCCGGACTCTTCGGTGGGGATCGCCGGGTCGGGCATCAGGTGTACGGCGGCCCTGACTATCCGGCTGCCGTCCGAGCTGAGCACGACCGCGCCGTCCATCTTCGCAAGTTCCCGCAGTCGGGTGGCCGCGAACTCGATGTCGATCGGAAAGCCGCCGGTGCACAGGCCCTCGACCACCTTGTCGTAACCCAGCACGATCAGGGCGCCGGTGTTGCCGCGCAGCACCCGCTCCAGTCCGTCCCGCAGGCCGGTTCCCGGTGCCACCACTGCCAGCACAGCTCGCAGAACTTCGTCGCGCTCACTGATCGGCACTCGGTTGCTCCTGCTCGGTCTGTCGGTCGGTGTTGGATCGGTCGGTGTCTGGTCGGTCGGTGTCTGGTCGGTCGGTGTCTGGTCGCTCGGTGCTGTGCCTCAGACAAGGGCAGCTGAGCCGCGGACGAGACCGGCAACAGTCTACGAGTTCCGGTTGCTACGCAGGTGGCAACCTCCACCACCGACGGTTACAAGTGCGACACGAAATCCCAGGCCGCGGACACCGTTGCTGCCTCATACACCCGGATGCCGTTCACCCGCGACCAGTCGGAGCCGTGCGGCACTATGGCCTTCTTGTAGCCGAGCCTGCCTGCCTCGTACAGCCGCCGCTGCACGCTGCTGACCCGCCGGACGTCGCCGGACAGCGACACTTCACCGATGGCGCAGAGGCCGTGTGGCAGGGGCTTGTCGTGGCCGGCGGAGGCGATGGCGAGCGCGATGGCCAGGTCCACGGCGGGTTCGGTGATCTTGATCCCGCCGACACTGGCGGCGTAGACGTCACGTTCACTCAATCGTCGCAGCTCGGTATGCCGCTGCAGGACCGCCAGCAGCATGTTGGTACGGGACGAGTCGAGGTCGGTGAACGACCGGCGCGCCGAGCCGGACGCGATGCCGTCGGACACCAGGGACTGCACCTCGGCCAGCAGCGGCCGCCTACCGGTCACGGTCACGGTGACGCAGGTACCGGGGACCGCGATGTCACGGGTGCTGACGAACAGACCGGAAGGGTCGGCCAGTTCGTCGATGCCCTCTTCGTGCATCTCGAAGCAGCCGACCTCATCGGTCGCCCCGAACCGGTTCTTGATGGAGCGCAGCATGCGCAGCGAGGTGTGCCGGTCACCCTCGAAGTACAGGACGACATCGACCAGGTGTTCCAGGGCGCGCGGACCGGCGATCGACCCGTCCTTGGTGACGTGGCCGACCAGGACGGTGGCGATTCCCCGCTCCTTGGCCACCGCGCTGATCGCGGCGGTGACAGCCCGGATCTGCGGCACGCCACCCAGTCCGCCCTCGACCGCCGAGGTCGTGATGGTCTGGATGGAGTCGAGAATGAGCAGGCCAGGCTTGACCGTGTCGAGATGAGAGAGCACCGCCCCGAGGTCGTTCTCCGCAGCGATGAAGAAATCCTCGTGCAGGGTGTGGGTGCGGTGGGCGCGGGCGCGTACCTGCGCGGTCGACTCCTCGCCGGTAATCATCAGCGCCGGTGCCCGGCCGAGCTGTGCGAACTTCTGCGCGACCTCGAGCAGCAGGGTCGACTTGCCGACTCCGGGCTCGCCGGCCAGCAGCAGCACCGCGCCCGGCACCAGTCCGCCGCCGAGCACGCGGTCCAGTTCGGCGATACCGGTGGGCAGGGCTCTGGCCACTGCCGAGTCCGGTCGGTTGATGCGCTGAGCGGCCTCACGTGGGGCCACCGCCAGGGGCAGGTTCGGCGCAGCGGTCCGGCTGCCGGCTTCGACCATCGTGCCCCAGGCCTGGCACTCCGAGCATCGGCCCACCCAGCGGACCGAACTCGTCCCACACTCGGTGCACGTGTAGCTCACGCTCGCGCGTCTGGGAGCTTTACCGCCGGGCTTGGTCACACCTGAAGACGCTACCGGCAGACACCGACAGTCCGGCGCGAATCAGCCTTGGCCGGGCGGAGCGATGTCGATCGAGGGCGCCGAAGGCCCGGACGTGCTGAGGGCCACCGGCAGGTTCACGCTGATGCTGGCCCCGCTGGCGAAGGTGAACGTGACGGGCACACTCTGCGCCGGGAACAGGGCCGCGGTCAGTGGCTGGAGCGTGATCGAGGCACCGGTCCCGCCGAAACCGACCGACACCGAGGAGTTGGCAGGGACGGTGATCGGCTGGCTGGGGACGGTGTTGGGCTGGCTCGCTGCGGACGTGGCACTGGCGGTCGGCGCGGCGGAGGTGGCCGAGTCGCTGGTGGTGCTGGTGCTCAGCAGTCCGCCGGACGCTGCTGCGGACGCGACACTCACCAGCTTGTCGTCGGCGGTGCCGTTGTTGATCAGTATCAACTGCAGCTTGGCGGAGGCACCGGTGGCGTAGGAGGCCCCGGAGTCCGGTGCAGCGATCGCCGCGGACCGGATTCCCACGGTTCCGGAATCGGCGCTGACACCATCTATGGCGGGGCGCTGCCCGACCGTCTGGGCGTGCTGGCCGGCGGCGCAGCCTGCCAGCAGCGCGATGCCTGTCAGCAGCACCGATAGACCGGTGACGGCACGTCGAGCGCGGGCCGAGCGGGAGCGCGCTGGCTGCGGGTGCTCGGACGGGTCCTGCGACAGAACCAGCATGCGGCGCTGCGGTTGGCTCACGACGGTCATTCCTCCCAGCCACGGCGACTGATGCAGTCGCTCCAGAACGGGCTCAGCCTAGCGAGAGCGGCAGCGCGTTACGGCGGGTGGGTGGGCGACGAGCCAGTGGGTGGGTGGGCGATGAGCCAGCGGGACGCTCCGTCCTGCCTCGGCGGCTATCACAGCGGTACGGCAAGGGGAAAGATCAAGACGATCTGGGCGTGTCGCCTTAACGTGTTAGGATTGCCCTAGCGAAAGGGGTTGCCTCTATGACGTTCGAGGTCGGCGAGACCGTCGTTTATCCGCATCATGGCGCTGCCAAAATTGAGGCAATCGAGACTCGCATCATCAAGGGTGAAGAGCGAATTTATCTCGTTCTGAAGGTTCAGCAGGGTGACCTCACCGTGCGTGTTCCTGCAGACAATGCCGAAATTGTCGGCGTGCGCGATGTCGTAGGCCAAGAAGGCCTTGACCGCGTGTTCGAGGTACTACGAGCTCCGCACACCGAAGAGCCCACCAACTGGTCGCGTCGCTACAAGGCGAACGGCGAGAAGCTGGCTTCTGGCGATGTGAACAAGGTTGCTGAGGTAGTTCGGGATCTGTGGCGACGCGAGAAGGACCGTGGACTGTCCGCGGGAGAGAAGCGAATGCTGGCGAAGGCACGTCAAATTCTCGTGAGTGAATTGGCGCTGGCCGAGGGAACCAACGAGGACAAGGCCGAATTGGTCCTGGACGAGGTTCTCGCCGAAGCAGTAGCGTAATTCGGCATTTTCCGCTCTTAACCAGTGGAGAAGATGATCGTCGGCGCAATTGTCGTGGCCGCAGGTTCCGGAGTACGACTCGGTGCTGGCATTCCCAAGGCACTGGTTCTTTTGAACGGCCGTCCACTCGTCGAGTGGGCGGCCGTTGCCTTTGCCCAGCACCCCGACGTCGGACCGGTGGTGGTGGTGGCGCCCCCCGAACTCGTCGCCGAGGTCACTGCCCTGATGCCGTCTGGTGCCGTCACCGAGATCTCCGTGGTTGCGGGCGGGGCCTCCCGGCAGGAATCCGTCCGCATCGGCCTGCTGGCGCTGGCGTCCGAGGTCGACGCCGTGCTGGTGCATGACGCAGCGCGCCCGCTGGTCCCCGGCGACCTGATCTCGACGGTCATCCGGGCCCTTGCCGACGGTGCCCGTGCGGTCGTCCCCGCACTGCCGGTGGCCGACACCATCAAGCGGGTCGATGAGGACGGCAAGGTGCTCGCCACGCTGGACCGCTCTGAACTGCGGTCGGTTCAGACACCGCAGGGCTTTGAACGGTCGGCGCTGCTCGCCGCGCACGACGAGGCCGCCGAGCTGGGCGCGCCGGGTACCACAGACGATGCCGGGCTGCTGGAAGCGATGGGCCTGGAGGTGCGCACGGTGCCCGGCTCCGAGCGCGCGTTCAAGATAACCACCGTCGCCGACCTGCAGCTCGCGGTTGCCCTCGCAGGCCGCGGCGCCGAATCCGACCCAGACCCAGAAGCCGAACCCGAAGCCGAACCCACCGTGCAGACGGCATGACAAGCCTGCCTCGGGTGGGAATCGGCGTGGACGTGCACCCGATCGAGCCCGGTCGGGACTGCTGGATCGCGGGCCTGCTGTGGGCCGGTGTCGACGGCTGCGCCGGGCACTCGGACGCCGACGTGGTGTGTCACGCGGCCTGCGATGCGCTGCTGTCCGCCGCCGGACTGGGGGATCTCGGATCCGTGTTCGGGGTAACGGACCCGGCATGGTCGGGCGCCTCGGGGGTCACGCTGCTGGCCGAGGTTCGTCGGCTGCTGGAGCGCGACAACTGGCAGATCGGCAATGTCGCCGTCCAGCTGATCGGGAACGCACCCAAGCTCGGACCTCGTCGCGACGAGGCGCAGCGGGTGCTGTCAGAAATTCTGGGCGCCCCGGTCACCCTGTCGGCGACCACCACCGACGGCCTGGGGCTGACCGGTCGGGGTGAGGGTCTGGCCGCGATGGCGACCGCGCTGGTGATCGCCCGTCAGTAGTCGGCCAGCCCCTGCGCCAGGTCGTCCCAGAGATCCTCGACGTGCTCCAGCCCCACCGACAGCCTGACCAGTTCCGGCGGCGTGCCCTGAGCCTGCTCGCCCGGATAGCTGCCCCGGCGTTCGATCAGCGACTCCACGCCCCCGAGGCTGGTGGCGTGGGTGATCAGCCGGACCCGTGAGCACAGGGCGTCCGCCCGCTGCACCGAATCGGTGGTGAATGAGAGCATTGCACCGCGGTGGTCCAGTAGCGCGGCGATCCGGTCGGCCTGGGGGTGATCGGCGAAGCCGAGGTAGGACACCTGACGTACGGCTGGATGTGAACGCAACCGTTCGGCCAGCACTGCGGTGCTGGCGCAGGCTCGTTCCAGCCGTACCGAGAGGGTGCGCAGCCCACGTAGCGCGAGGTAGGACTCCAACGCCCCCGGCACCGCCCCGGTCAGGGTTCGGCGGGTGTGGATCTGACCGGCCAGCATGGGGTCGGCCGTGACCAGCACCCCCATCAGCAGGTCGCTGTGCCCCGCGATCCACTTCGTCGCCGAATGCATGACGACGTCCACGCCGTGTTCCAGGGGCCGGATTCCCAGCGGTGTGGCAACGGTGGCGTCGAGCACGGTCTGAACCCCGCGGCTCCGGGTCGCCGCCGTGATCGCCGGCAGATCGCACACCGCCAGGGTCGGGTTGGTGGGAAGCTCGAGCCACAGCAGCGCGGCACCGTCCAGAGCGGCCAGCACCGCGTGGGTGTCGGTGATGTCCACCGTGCGCACCGTGAGTCGGCCGAGCGCGGTCTGGGCGTCGAGCAGATTGCGGTGGAAGTTGTAGTAGCTCGCCGGGATTACCACCACGGCGCCGACCGGCAAGGACTCGATCATCGCGCTGGCCGCGGCCATGCCGGAGCTGAAGGAAATGGCCCGGCCGCCCTCGAGGGCACCGATGGCCGCTTCGAAGGCGTCGCTGGTGTCGGTGCCGTCACGGGCGTAACCGCGGTCGCCCCCCGCCTGGAAGGTCGAGGTGAGCACCAAGGGCTGGTTCACCGGGGCACCGGGCACGTGCGGTGGCCGCCCCGCGCTGACGAGAACCGATTCCGGGCGGAGCGGACTGTCCTGCATGAGCTGAACCTAGCCGACCGCCCTTACCTGGTCGATCAGCGGATCCTGTAGCAGGATCGAGTCATGACATCTGCCCAGAGCACCGGTCCCAAGTCCGTCAGCCTGCCCGATCGGGCCCGGCAACTACTCGACGATGCCAACTTCGTGGTGGTCGGCACCAGCAACACCGACGGCTCCCCGCAGACCTCGATCCTGTGGGCCACCTACGACGGTGACGACGTGCTGCTGTCCACCGTCCAGGGACGCAAGAAGGAGACCAACTGGCTGAAGGACCCCCGGGCCAGCGTGCTCATCCTGGACAAGCACAACCCCTACGGCTACGTCGAGGTTCGCGGACCGGTCAGCATGGACACCGACGGCGGCCCGGAGTTGATCGAGCGGCTCTCCCAGGTGTACACCGGCAACAGCTACACCGGCGACGAGGGCACCGACAACGTCCGCGTCGTGGTCCGTGTTCGGCCGACCCACGTGGTCGATCGCTGACCTGGCATCCATTACGGGCAGGGTGCGGCCCGCTCGTCCCCTAAGATTGCCGGGTGACGCTCAGGCTCTATGACTCCGCAACCAGGACGGTGCGCGACTTCGTCGCGCTCGAACCCGGCAAGGCGTCGATCTACCTGTGTGGCGCCACGGTTCAGGCCGCCCCTCACATCGGGCACCTTCGATCCGGTCTGAACTTCGACATCCTGCAGCGCTGGCTCATTTATCGCGGCTACCAGGTCACGTTCATCCGCAACGTCACCGACATCGACGACAAGATCATCGCCAAGTCGGCGGAGGCCGGACGGCCCTGGTGGGCGCACGCCGCCCTGTACGAGGCGACGTTCCGCGAGGGCTACGCGATCCTGGGCTGCCTGCCGCCCACCCTCGAGCCCCGAGCCACCGGGCACGTGACCGAGATGATCGTGCTGATGCAGACGCTGATCGCCCGTGGGCACGCCTACGCGGTAGACGGCGACGTGTACTTCGACGTGAAGTCATGGCCGTCCTACGGTGAGCTCTCGGGGCAGCGCATCGATGCCATGCAGCCTGCCGGCGACTCGGCAGGCGATGCCCGCAAACGTGACCCGCGGGACTTTGCCCTGTGGAAATCGGCCAAACCAGGCGAGCCCTCCTGGCCGACACCGTGGGGTGACGGCCGCCCGGGCTGGCACCTCGAGTGCTCGGCGATGGCCGGCAAGTATCTCGGCCCGGCCTTCGACATCCACGGTGGCGGCCTGGACCTGATCTTTCCGCACCACGAGAACGAGATCGCGCAGTCCAAGGCCGCCGGCGAGCGGTTCGCGCAGTACTGGATGCACAACGGCTGGGTGACACTGGCCGGCGAGAAGATGTCGAAATCGCTGGGTAACACGGTCCTGGTCAGCGAGATGGCCAAACAGTGGCGCCCGGTGGAATTGCGCTACTACCTCGGCGCGGCCCACTACCGGTCGGCCATCGAGTACTCGCCGGATGCGCTGGACGAAGCCGCGGTGGCCTACGGCCGGATCGAACGGTTCGTGCTGCGGGCGCTGGAGCAGAGCCCGCTCGGGACCGGGGATCCGGCGGGCCAGGGCAGCGGTACCGGGTCGACCGATCGGCTGCCCGACGAGTTCGTTTCGGCGATGGACAATGACCTTTCGGTGCCGATGGCGCTCGCCGTGCTGCATGCCTCGGTGAAGTCGGGCAACACGGCCCTGGAGTCCGGCGACGCCGCCGAGGTCGAGCTGCGGCTGCGCGAGGTGCTGGCGATGACTCAGGTGCTGGGGCTCAGCCCGTTGCAGTGGCGCGATGACAGCGGCGCCGCAGAACAGCTCACCGAAGCGGTCGATCAGCTCGTCCGGCTGGCGCTGGATCAGCGGCAGGCCGCCCGGGCCCGCAAGGATTACGCGGCAAGCGACGAGATCCGTGACTCGCTGGCCAAAGCCGGGGTGCTCGTCGAGGACACCCCCACCGGACCTCGATGGAAGTTGGACGATCACTGATGGCAGGCAACTCAGCGCGCAAGGGTGCGGTACGCAAGCAGAAGAAGGGCGCGACCATCGGCTCCGGTGGCAAGCGGGCCCGGGGACTGTCCGGTAAGGGACCGACCCCGAAGGCGACCGAGCGCAAGGGGCACCCGGCTGCACGCCGGGCCGCCTCGGCTGAACGTCGCGCGACCGAGGGCCCGCGCCGGCGCAGCGCACCCGGTAAGAACTCCGACGCGCCTGAGCTGCTCGTCGGGCGCAATCCGGTGGCGGAGGCGCTGCGGGCCGAGATCCCGGCCAAGGCGCTGTATGTCGCAGTGGGGATCGAGGCGGACGAGCGCGTCACCGAGTCCATCAAGATCGCC
>JBBQFE010000072.1:0-9368 GCA_038321605.1 Mycobacteriales bacterium
AACTACGCCGGCACCATCGGCCGTCAGTTCGGCGAGGGCTTCATCACCGGTGACGCGATCACCGCCGCGAACGTCTACCTGACGCTGGTCGCCGAGACCGCGTTCACGAACACCCTGTTCGTGGCGATGCCCTCGGAGGCCGCGGCCAACGGCGACTACCTGCTGCCCACCGTGTTCCACTCGGTCCAGTCCGACGAGTCGCGGCACATCAGCAACGGTTACTCCATCCTGTTGATGGCCCTGGCCGACGAGGACAACCGGCAGCTGCTCGAGCGCGACCTGCGCTACGCCTGGTGGAACAACCACTGCGTGGTGGACGCCGCCATCGGAACCTTCATCGAGTACGGCACCAAGGACCGTCGCAAGGACCGCGACTCCTACGCCGAGATGTGGCGACGCTGGATCTATGACGACTACTACCGCAGCTACCTGATCCCGCTCGAGAAGTACGGCCTGGTCATTCCGCACGACCTGGTCGAGAAGGCCTGGGACCGGATCTACAACCAGCACTACGTGCACCGGGTTGCCCAGTTCTTCGCCACCGGCTGGCCCGTCAACTACTGGCGGATCGACCCGATGACGGACAAGGACTTCGAGTGGTTCGAGCACAAGTACCCGGGCTGGTACGACCAGTTCGGTGCCTGGTGGGAGGCCTACAGCCGGATGGCGTACCCGGGCAAGAACAAGCCGATCGCCTTCGAGAACGTCGGCTACGAGTACCCGCACCGCTGCTGGACCTGCATGGTGCCGGCCCTGATCCGCGAGGACCTCGTGGTGGAGAAGGTCGACAACCAGTGGCGGACGTACTGCTCGGAGACCTGCTACTGGACCGACGCAGTGGCCTTCCGTCCCGAGTACGAAGGCCGCGAGACGCCCAACATGGGGCGCCTCACCGGAGACCGTGAGTGGGAGACCCTGCACCACGGACGCGACCTTGCCGACATCATCGCCGATCTGGGCTATGTACGCGATGACGGCAAGACCCTCATTCCGCAGCCGCACCTCGACCTCAGCGACCCCAAGAAGCTGTGGACCCTCGACGATGTCAGGGGAATCGAGTTCGGCAGCCCGAATGTGTCGCTGCAGAGCATGACCGATGACGAGCGCAACGCGTGGGCCGCTGCCTACCGGGCGAACCCGAATCGGGTGCCGGCGAACGCGTAGTCGTCACTGAGCGCGGACGCCACGGGTGGGGCGGTGTGCAGAACGCCGCCCCACCTGGTTCGCACGGTTCGACAGTTCGCACGGTTCGACACTTCGACAGTTCGACAGCCAGTCACATTCGCGCCCGGCCACCGGGCAGCGTCAACCGTCCACCGCCGTAAGGAGGCAAGGCCATGAACGAGACACACGGCGAGATGCACAATGTGCGTTTCGAGCCGGTCGGCATCGATATCGAGGTGGCCGAGGACGAGACGATCCTGGACGCAGCGTTCCGCCAGGGTGTGATGCTGATGCACGGTTGCAAGGAGGGACAGTGCTCGGCGTGCAAGTCCTTCCTGCTCGACGGTGACGTTCAGATGGACCGGTACTCCACCTTCGCGCTGGCGGACTACGAGAGCGACGAGGGATATGTGCTGCTGTGCCGGGCACATGCGTACTCCGACCTCGAGGTGGAGCTGATCAACTTCGACGAGGAGATGATCCACTCCGGACTGCCGGTGGTCACGGTCACTGCCGAGATCACCGAGCTGACCGAGCTGACGCACGACATCACCAACCTGGTGCTGAAACTGCTGGAGCCGGCCGCGTTGCGGTACTACCCGGGCCAGTACGTCGACATCGCGATTCCCGGCAAGGGCGATCACCGGTCCTTCTCGATGGCTGCCCCACCGGCAACCGACGGCCGGCTGGAGTTCATCATCAAGCGTTATCCCGGCGGTCATTTCTCGGGACTGCTGGAGGGCACGCTCGCTGTCGGCGACAAGCTGGACGTGACCGGCCCGTACGGAACCTTCACCCTCAAGGCCAGCTCCGAGCGTCCCATCCTGCTCGCAGCGGGCGGTGCCGGAATGGCACCGATGCTGGCCCTGCTCCGTCAGCTGGCAGTCTCGGGCAGCCAGCGTGCGGTCACCTTCTACTACGGTGCCCGCACCGAGGCGGACCTCATCGCGGCAGCGGAACTGCGTGAGCTCCAGGTGGCGCTGCCGCAGCTGAAGTACATCCCCTGCCTGTCCGAATCCTGGCCCGAGGGCTGGGACGGGGCCACCACCGGCTACGTCCACGACGTGGTCGGCCGGCATGAAACCCAGTTGCCCAAGCACGACGTCTACCTGTGTGGCCCGCCGCCCATGATCGACGCCGCACTCGGCCTGCTCGGTTCGGCCAACGTGCCCTCTGAACAGATCCACTTCGACAAATTCACCATCACCGCTGAATCCGGTTCAAGCTGAAGAGAGAAGGCAGTCCATGAGCACCCCGGTCAAGGAAAAAAGCCCCCAGGCCAAACCCAGCTTCCCCAAGCCAGAATTCACTGGCGCCGAAGCAGGTATGCAGACCTTTCCCAGCTCGACGAGCCGGTCCTACAACTACTTCAAGCCGCAGAAGATGCGCGCCACGGTGTACGAGGACGTCACCATCGACGTCCAGCCCGACCCCGAGCGGCACCTGAGCCAGGGCTGGCTGTACGGCTTCGCCACCAGCCCGGGCGGCGACCCGCACGACTGGACGGCCCTCAAGAGCGGCAACTGGCACGCGTTCCTCGACCCCAACGAGGAGTGGGAGCAGACGATCTACCGCAACAACTCCAACGTGGTGCGCCAGATCGAGTTGAACCTGCAGAACGCCAAGGACGCCGGGGCGTACGCGCACTGGTCACCGACCTGGACCCGGTTCATCGCCGAGAACGTCGGTGCCTGGATGCACGCCGAGCAGGGCCTGGGCATGCACGTCTTCGTCTCCGCGCAGCGATCCGCCCCCACGAACATGATCAATAACGCGATCTGCGTGAACAGCGTCCACCGGCTCCGCTTCGCCCAGGACCTCGCGCTCTACAACCTCGACCTCAGCGAGTCGCTGCCGGCCTTCGACGGCCAGGCCCACCGGTCGGCGTGGAAGGAAGACCCATCCTGGCAGGGTGTCCGCGAGAACGTGGAGCGCCTCACGGCCATCGAGGACTGGGCCGAAGCGGTGTTCGCGACCAACGTGGTCTTCGAGCCACTGGTGGGCGTGCTGTTCCGCAGCGACCTGCTGATGCAGATCGCCGCGCGCAACGGTGACTACATCACCCCGACGCTGATCGGCGCCGGCGAGAACGACTACAGCCGCGACCTGCGCTACACCCGCGCGCTGTTCCTGATGCTCGCCAACGACAGCGAGCACGGCGAGGCCAACCGTGCGGTGATGCAGGGCTGGCTGGACAAGTGGGTGCCGGTCAGCACCCGCGCGGCATTCGAGCTGCAGCCCATCTGGTCACAGCCGGCCGAGCGCACCGTGACGTTCGCCGAGTCCTTCGCTGCGGCGTCCGCCGACTTCGCCACCCTGATCGCCGACTTCGGCCTCACCTCGCCCAAGGAGCACTAGCCGTGACCAGTTCCTCAGTAAGTTTCGATGTAAACCGCACCTCGTCGAACATGTGCGGCGTCACCTTGATGAACAACCAGAACGGCTACGTGGTGGCCGAGGTGATGGGAGCCAAGGACGGCATCGTGATCTCGGAGTTCCCGTCCATGATCCGGGTCGACGGCCCGAACAAGATCATCTTCGACTACGCCGAGATCTCGGACGCCCTGGGCAGCGAGTTCGACGGTTCGTCCTTCGAAGAGATCATGTCCACCCACTACGGGCGGATGGTGCACCTCGACGACAAGACCATCATGTTCGCCAACCCCGAGGATGCGGCCGAATACATCGACTTCGACCTCACACCCGTCCAGTAGCAGGGAGTTGACGTATGTACAGCCATGATGGGGAGGACTACTTCATCGTCGATGCCCACATAGCCCTGTGGGACGGCCGGGAGTCCAACTGCAAGAACATCCACGGTAAGCAGTTCATCGACTGCTTCTACGACTACCACAAGAACCTCAGCCCGGAGAGCGAGGTCTGGTCCTACGACGAATACACCTACTACGGCGGCGATCGCCTGATGCGGGACCTGTTCGACAACGGCTACGTCGACCACGCGATCTTCCAGCCGGCGGCGCTCGGTGACTTCTACAAGACCGGCTTCGGGCAGACCGAGGAGGCATGGGCGCTCACCCAGAAGCACCCGGACAAGCTCACGTACAACCACAACTTCGATCCCCGCAACGAGCAGGCCGGGCTGGAACAGCTTCGACGCGATGCCGAGCGGTTCGGACTGAAGGGCGTGAAGCTCTACACCGCCGAGTGGCACGGCGACTCCCGCGGCTACAAGCTCACCGATCCGTGGACCTACCGTTACCTGGAAGCCTGCCGGGAGCTGGGGATCAAGAACATCCACATTCACAAGGGCCCGACGATCCGACCGTTGGATCGCGATTCCTTCGATGTGGCCGACGTCGACGCGGTCGCGACGGACTTCACCGATCTGAACTTCGTGATCGAACACTGCGGGCTACCCCGGCTCGAGGACTTCTGCTGGATCGCCACCCAGGAACCGAACGTGCACGCCGGCCTGGCGGTGGCAATGCCCTTCATCCACACCCGTCCGCGGTACTTCGCGCAGATCATCGGCGAACTGCTGTACTGGGTGGGCGAGGACAAGATCCAGTTCTCCAGCGACTACGCGATCTGGACGCCGAAGTGGCTCATCGAGAAGTTCGTCGACTTCACGATGCCCGTCGACCTCGACGAGTACCCGGAGCTCACGACCGACGTGAAGCGCAAGATCCTCGGCCTCAATGCCGCGGCGATGTACGACATCCCGGTCCCTGCCGAGCTGGCGATCAAGGTTCCCGCGCAACCTGAGGCCGAGGTCGCGGTGGGCGCATCAGCATGACGGCCCAACTTGTCGGGTCGGAGGTGCTCAGCGCGGTCACTGCCGCGCTGAGCACTGTGCGGGATCCGGAACTGGACGAGTCGATCGTCGATCTGGGTTTCGTCACGGCGACGGACTTCGTCGACGGTCGGGCCAGCGTCCGGCTGCGGTTGCCCACCTATTTCTGCGCGCCCAACTTCGCGTTCCTGATGGTGGCCGATGCCTATGACGCGGTCAGTGCGGTGGACGGCGTGCAGAGCGTCTCGGTGATCCTCGAGGAGCACTTCGCGTCCACCGAGATCAACGCCGGTGTGGCAGCGGGAGCCGGCTTCGTGGGTTCGTTCGGGGCGGAGGCCTCGAGCGAGCTGGACGAGCTTCGGCTGACCTTCCAGCGCAAGGCGCACACCGCGTGCCTGGAACGGGCGTGTCAGCAGCTGATCCGGGCGGGCTGGACGGTCGAGGGGCTGTCCGAGGCGAAGGTCCGCGACCTGCCGCCGGGTACGCAGCGGGAAAGCCTGTTGCGGCGGCGCGGTGACATCGGCCTGAGTGCGGAGGCGGACGCACCGATCTTCGTCGATGACCAGGGTGTTCCGGTTCCGGTCGAGCAGGTCCCGCGCCGGCTGCGGTTCGCCCAGACGGTGCGGGTGAGCATCGACGGCAATGCCCACTTCTGCCGGGGACTTCTCACCACCCGGTACCCACATGCCGCGGCTGACCAGCGGCCGCGCCAGGCAGACCAGGAGGCCAGCTCATGAAAGCGGTGCAGCTCGGAAAGTACGAATCGCAACCGGAGCTGGTGGACGTCGCCGATCCAGAGATCACCTCGCCGCTGGACGTGATCGTGCGGATCGGCGGCGCCGGCGTGTGCCGGACCGACCTGCACGTGATCGAGGGTCAGTGGGCGGCCAAGACCAACGTCGAGCTGCCGTACACGCTCGGCCACGAGAACGCCGGCTGGGTCGCCGAGGTCGGTAGTGCGGTGACCAGCCTGTCCGTCGGCGACGCCGTCATCCTGCACCCGCTGGTGACCTGCGGGCTCTGCCGCGCCTGCCGCGCAGGTGACGACGTGCACTGCACCGCCTCGGCCTTTCCGGGGATCGACTCCGACGGCGGGTACGCCGAATACCTCAAGACGACTGCCCGGTCGGCCATCAAGCTCGACGGGTCACTGCAGCCGGTGGACGTCGCCGCGCTGGCCGACGCGGGCCTGACCGCCTACCACGCGGTAGCCAAGGCGGCCAGGGTGCTGCGCCCGGGGGAGAAGGCCGTGGTCATCGGCGCTGGCGGTCTCGGACACATCGGCGTGCAGGTGCTGCACGCACTCTCGGCAGCCGAGATGATCGTGGTCGACAGCAATCCGGACGCGCTCGCACTGGCCAAGCAGCTCGGCGCCGAGCACACCGTGCTGGCCGATGGTTCGCAGGTCGAGGCCATCCTCGAAATCACGGGTGGCAACGGTGCCGAGGCGGTCATCGACTTCGTCGGTGAGGGTGGTGCCATCGCCGACGGGATCGCCAGCCTGCGCCGGGCCGGCAACTACTACGTGATCGGCTACGGCGGCAACCTCGACATCCCGACCATCGACGTCATCTCCACCGAGATCAACTTCATCGGCAACCTCGTCGGCTCCTACAACGACCTGGCAGAGCTGATGGTGCTTGCTGCGCAGGGAAGAGTCGCCCTGCACACGTCCACCTACGCCCTCAGCGACTTCGCCGCCGCGCTGGACGATCTCGACGACGGCAAGGTGCGCGGCCGCGCGATTCTCGTCCCCTGACCCAACAACGGCTAACCCTCCCTATCAACTCAGCGGAAAGTAGGACCCGATGGCCAAGGATCTGCGGTTCAATGTCGAGGCGCGTCAACTGCTCGAGGTGGGGGTGAACGCCCTCGCCGATGCGGTGAAGGTGACGCTCGGGCCGAAGGGTCGCAACGCAGTCATCGAGAAGCTGGTCGGCGCGCCGACGATCACCAACGACGGGGTGACGATCGCTCGTGAGATCCAGTTGCGCAATCCCTTTGCCAACATGGGCGCGCAGCTCGTGAAAGAGGTCGCGACCAAGACCAACGGCGTCGCCGGGGACGGCACCACCACCGCCACCGTGCTGGCCCAGGCCATGGTTCGCCAGGGCCTGCAGGCGGTCACCGAGGGTGCCAACCCGATGCTGCTCAAGAGCGGGATCGAGGCGGCGGTCGAGGCGGTGCTCACGCAACTGGCGGCGGAATCCTCCGAGGTCAGCGGCCCGGAGGATCTGGCCAGCGTGGCGACCCTGTCGGCCAACAACGACAGCGAGATCGGTGAGGTCATCGCGTCGGCCATCAGCCGCGTCGGCCGCGGCGGGGTGGTCACCGTGGAGGAGTCGCCGTCCTTCGGGCTGGACGTGACGTACGTGGACGGCGTGGAGATCGACAACGGCTACATCTCGCCGTACATGGTCACCGACCGCGAGCGGATGGAGGCGGTCTTCGACAACCCGTACGTGCTGCTCACCTCGGAGAAGATCTCCAAGGTCCAGGACCTGATGCCGGTCCTGGAGCAGGTCACCAAGTCCGGACGTCAACTCGTCATCTTCGCCCAGAACGTCGACGGTCCGGCGCTCGGCATGTTGGTGGCCAACAACGTCCACGACACCTTCCGCTCGGTCGTCGTGCGCGCTCCCGGGTTCGGGCACCGCCGGATCGCCGAGCTGAGCGACCTCGCCATCTGGATGGGCGGTCAGGTCATCACCGCCGAGGCGGGTCTGAGCCTGGACACCGTCCGACTGGCCCAGCTCGGGCAGATCCGGAAGATCACGGTCACCGACAGCACGACGACGATGGTCGGCGGGGTCGGACCGCAGAACGAGGTGTCCGCCCGGATCGAGCAGCTCAAGCATGAGTTCGAGCGCGCCGAGAACGAGCACGACAAGGACGCCCTTCAGGGCCGGATCGCGCGGCTGTCGGGCAGCGTCGCGGTGATTCACGTAGGTGCGGCAACGGGAGTCGAGCTCACAGAGAAGCAGCATCGGGTGGAGGATTCGCTCTCTGCCACCAGGGCCGCGCTCGAGGAGGGCATCGTTGCCGGCGGCGGTACCGCGCTGGTGCAGGCGGTCAGCGCCATCGACGCCCTGGACCTGCAGGCCGAGAAGGGCCTCGGTGCCCGCATCGTCCGGGACGCCCTGGTGGAACCGCTGCGCTGGATCGCCATCAACGCCGGGTACTCCGGCGACGAGGTGGTAGCTCAGGTCCGCACGCTACCCACCGGCCATGGGTTCAACGCCATGACCGGGGAGTTCGGGGACATGTTCGAGATGGGCATCATCGACCCGCTGAAGGTCACCCGGTCGGCGCTGCAGAGTGCTGCCTCGATCGCTGCGCTGCTGCTCACCACCGAGACCCTCATCGTCGAGGAGGTCATCGGCAACCCGGGAAGCATCTACGCCCCCGGCTTCGGCGACCTCGCCGAGGGTCTGGTTCGGCCGTCGAACATCGCCTGACCGAGGCCAGCGGGCGGGCCAGAGCCGGTCCGAGGCGCGGCCACTGAAGCCCAGAACCCCAGAACCCCTATGTAGAAAAGGGATCCCACGTGAACATGCCCCTGTCGCGATTGGCGTATCCTGATGCGCCGACGTCGGCGACAGGTGGTTTCGATCCGCGCACCGGGCGAGGTTTCCTCGCTCGGGGCCGGATCCTCGGTCTGATCGGGCCGGCCTTCGTGGCCGCGGTCGCGTTCGTCGATCCGGGCAACATCGCCATCAACGTCGCGGCCGGCGCGGACTTCCGCTACCTGCTCCTCTGGACGGTGATCACCGCCAGCCTGATGGCGATGGTGGTGCAGTACCTCTCGGCGAAACTCGGCATGGCGACCGGAGCCAGTCTTGCCGAGGTCTGTCGCGAGAACACCGGCACCGGAGTCAGGATCGGGCTGTGGCTGGTGGCCGAGTTGGTCGTCATCATGACCGATGTCGCCGAATTCGTCGGTGGATCCATCGCCCTCAACCTGCTGTTCAACATTCCGATGTTCGTCGGCGGGCTGATCATCGCCTCGGTCACCATGCTCATCCTGCGGCTGCGGATCGGTGGCCGGGACAGTTTTCCGGTGGTCGTGGTCGCACTGCTGCTGGTACTGCTGCTGGCCTTCGGCTACCTCATCGTCAGATCGTCGCTGGACCCGGTGGCCGCGCTGTCGGGGCTGGTTCCCCGTTTCGGCGATTCTCACGGAGTGCTGCTCGCCTGCGGCATCGTCGGTGCGACCGTCATGCCGCACGCGGTGTTCCTGCACTCCTCGCTGGTCAGTGACCTGGACTCGAAGGTGCGGACGATCCGCAGCAAGGTGATGCTGCGCTACCTCCGGCGCGACGTGGTGATCGCCATGGGTGTCGCCGGACTGGTGAACGTGCTCATGCTGCTGGTGGCGACCTCGCTGCCCAAGGGTGCCGGGAGCTCGCTGAACACGGTGCACACGGCGTTCGCCGAGCGAGAAGGCACC
>JBBQFE010000073.1:0-9365 GCA_038321605.1 Mycobacteriales bacterium
CTCCATGACCAAGGAGATGTCCTTACTGGTCGAGGCCTTCGGTTACGACTGGTCTGACCTGCAGTGGCTGACTGTCAACGCCATGAAGAGTGCCTTCATCGGCTTCGACGAGCGGCTGGCGATCATCAACGCGCAGATCAAACCCGCCTACGCCGAGCTTCTGGACTGAGCTGTCCGAACCGGGCTCCCGCACTGCGCCACCCGCACTGCGCCACCTGCACTGCGCCACCTGTACTGCGCCACCCGGTCTACAGTCGCGATATGGAATTACAGCCGCTGGCGGCAGCGCTGTCACAGCAGACGGCCGATCTGTCGGTGTACGCGGGCTTTCTGTTCGCAGCCCTCGATGGTGCGCTTCCTGCGCAGTACCTGACCGTCGAGCGGCGGTCCTCGATGACCGGCCGGCTGCGGGGCCGCGAGCCCGAGGTGGTCGGGGTGACGGTACGGCTGGGAGAGAACCTGTTCTCGCTGCGGCGCGACGGAGTCGGCGCACCCACTGAATCGATGATCGCCCATGAGGTGAACGGCATCGTGCTGTCCCGGCAACAGGTGGCGTTGCCGCAGTGGTCCCAGGCACTGGCCGCCGCGCTTCAGCAGGTTGCCACCCACAACGAGGCGACAGCGGCCGCACTGCAGAGACTCACCTCATTCACCGTTTGACCCGCTACCGTCGACAGTCCCAGCGCACGGAGGAACCATGACGACACCGGCCCAACCGAATCAGCAGGTCGACCTCACCCAGTACGGCATCCCGGCCGATGCCGCCCGTCGCATCTATGAGAATGCTGACGGCGCGCCCGGGGCGGTGTTCACTTCGGACCTCTCGGTGAACGAGTTCCTGCTTGTGCGCGAGGCAGGCTTTCGCCCGCTGGGGCTGGTGATGGGCTCATCGGTGTACCACATCGGTGCGCAGTTCTCGTCCTACAACCAGAGCATGGAACTGACTGTGCTCACGCAGGCGATGTATCACGCCCGCGAGCTGGCCATGAGCAGGATGCGGGCCGAGGCGTTCGCCCTGGGCGCGGACGGGATCGTCGGGGTTCGGCTCAAGGTGATCGGAGTGCAGCTCGGGGAACACATCGCCGAGTTCACCGCGATCGGCACCGCGGTCAAGGCCGAGGAGAACAACGACGCGCGTGGCGGCTGGCGCGACTCCACCGGTGGCCCGTTCACCTCCGACCTGAGTGGCCAGGACTTCTGGACGTTGATCGAATCCGGTTATGCACCGCTGGGCATGGTGATGGGCACCTGCGTCTATCACATGGCTCAACAGGGCATCCGGCAGATGTGGCGCAACATGGGCCAGAACGTCGAGATTCCCCAGTACACGCAAGGCATCTACGACGCCCGTGAGCTCGCGATGGGACGCATGCAGGCCGAGGCCCGCAACCACCACGCCGAGGGGATCGTCGGCGTCCAACTCACCGAGCTGAACCACGTCTGGGGTTTCCACACGACCGAGTTCTTCGCCATCGGGACCGCAGTGCGTCCCCTGCGCGAGGACCACCAGATCACGCCGCCGACCATGGTCGTCCCGCTCAGCGGCTGAGGTCATTCTCCGCCCGGGCTGAGATCAGACCAGCTCGGGCTCGATGCGGTGCGGAAGTAGCTCCTGCAGCGCCAACGCGAAGGACAGCAGTACTTCGTCCTCGCCGGGTGCAGCGATGACCGAGACACCGACCGGCAGCCCGTCCACGTATCCGGCAGGCAGGCTCAGCGACGGCGCACCGGTCACCGCGGCCAGCGACGAGGTGGACAGGTGTTCCTCGTCAGCGCTGCCGTCGACGAGCTGGTGCCGGGTCGTCCACGCCGGAGCGTTGCTCAGGGTGATCCCCAGCTGGCGGCCGTCGAGCAGCGTGGCGAGCCCTTCGGCGGCCGACTGGTCAGCCTGCCGTCGAGCCTGCAGGTACTGCTCCGAGTCCAGCGCCGGTGCGTGCGTTGCCAGTTCGAAGATCTCGTCGCCGAACTTCGACAGCTCGATGTCATCGGCCCGGTCGAACTCCAGCAGGCCGGCGATGGTCTTCGGGTGCCGACCCGGCCGGGCCGCCAGGTAGGACGGCAGATCCACCGCGAACTCGGCGACCAGCGCATCGAACTCGGCAGCCTCGAACGGACCACCGCCCGTGATCTCGACGTCGGTGAGCAGCACTCCCTGGGCCCGCAACAGCTCGACCAGCCGGTCCAGCACCGCGAGCACCCGTTCGTCAGCTCCGCTCGGCCGCCACACGCCCACCGCCAAATCGCGCAGCCGGGTCTCGGGCAGTTTAAGTGTCCGGGCACTGAGAATCTCGAACAGCGCAACGGCATCATCAACCGAGCGGGTGATCGGCCCGGCGATGTCCTGGACGCTGGACAGCGGCACGATACCGGCGCCAGGAACGGTGCCACGACTCGGCTTGAAACCGACCACGCCGCACACGCCGGCCGGCGAAACGATCGATCCGTCGGTCTCCGAACCCACGGTCAGCGGAGCCAGTGCGGCGGCTACCGCCGCCGCGGAACCCGATGAGGACCCGGAGGTGTTACGGGTTACGTCGTAAGGGTTTCGGGTCTGACCCCCGACACCGCTCCAGCCGCTGGTGGAGCTGGTGGAACGGAAGTTGGCCCACTCCGACAGGTTGGTCGACCCGAGCAGGACCAGGCCTGCGGACCGGAGCCGGGTGGTGACCTCGGCATCCACCTCGACCGGAGAATCGAGCAGCGCTCGCGATCCCGCGGTGCACGGCAGTCCGACGGCCTGGATGTTGTCCTTGATCAGGATCGGCACACCGTCCAGCCTGCTCGCCGGCGTGCCCTGCGCGCGGCGGGCATCACTGGCGCTCGCCGCTGCCAGCGCGGACGACTCGGCCACCGCTATCACCGCGTTCAGGGTGGGATTGAGCTCTGCGATCCGCGCCAGGTAGTACCGGGTCAGTTCGAGTGAGGTGACCTCACCCGCGGCGAGCAGCGCAGACAATTCGGCAGCGGTGTGCGCCTGCGGGATTTTCACGCCCTGGTGCCGGGCGGGCTACCGGCATCGTCGCTCGCATCGTCGGTGTCGACATCGTCGGTGTCGTCGTCATCGACCTCGGCGTCCTCGGCATCGTCCGTGTCATCGGCATCGTCGGCGTCCTCGAACGGCTCACTCGACGAGCCCTCCCAGCGCAGCCAGCTCTCGATCCGGTTGAGGGCCCGCTCCCAGCTGTCGGCGATCACATCACCGAGCTTGGTCCACTCGGCTTCACCCTCCCGACCGGTGTAGCTGGTGTCGCCCTCGACCAGCAGCGCGTACTCACGGGTGTTGTTCAGCAGCGAGCGCAGGGCACCGTCCTCGCAGCAGTCCGCCACCCGGGCGGCGATGTCGACGGTGTCGCCGAGTTCGGAGACCACCACCGGATCGGCTTCGCCGGCGGCCAGTTCGTACACCCCGTCGAAGTCGTAGTCGGCCTCGTCAGCGGGGATCAGCGCCTTGCTGCCGCGATCTGCGAACGCCTGCCAGGCCGGGTGGTCGGACAGGTCGTGATCGGGGTTGTCAGCCAGCCAGGTCTGCAGTTCGTCAGGGTTGCCCAGCAGCACGATCTTGGCGCCGTCTCCGAGAAAGCCCTGCCACTCCTCGCCGTCGCTGTCTTCCCACGGTGGCGCGAACAGCGTGACGCCGCGGCGGCCGTTGGCGGTGAGTCGGACGGCGACGATGGGTTCGGTGAAGGACGGCATGGGCCAAACTTACCGGAGCGGTCACACGCCCAGCGGATGCCAGACCGTCTTGGTCTCGACGAACGCGGCCAATCGACCGGTACCCGGATCGGCGGCCAGATCCAGCGCATCCGGGGCGTACACCCGCTTGACGCTGTCCGCCGCAGCCACCGCCAGATCACCGCGCTCAGCCCTGGCCACTCCGGTCAGGTCCAGGCAGTTGACGTCGCGGTGCGAGGCGAGCCAGGGACTCAGTTCGGAGACCGAACCGGTGAGCAGGTTGATCACCCCGCCGGGGAGGTCCGAGGTGGCAAGGGCCTCTGCCAGCGAGACCGCAGGCAGCGGCCGGGACGACGAGGCGATCACCACGCAGGTGTTGCCGGTGGCGATGGCCGGTGCCACCACCGAGGTGAATCCGAGCAGGCTGGAGTCCTGCGGTGCCACGATTCCCACCACCCCGGACGGTTCGGGGATGGAGAAGTTGAAGTACGGGCCGGCCACCGGGTTGGTGCCACCGGCGATCTGGGCGTACTTGTCCGTCCAACCGGCGCACCAGACCCAACGGTCGATGGTGGCATCCACCTGGGCGGACGCCTCAGCCGACGAGGAGCCCTCGCTGTCACCGACCTCGGCGATGAACTGCTCCCGGCGACCCTCGAGCATCTCGGCGATCCGGTACAGCACCTGGCCGCGGTTGTAGGCCGTTGCCCCCGACCAGCCACCGAAGGCCTTTCGCGCGGCGGTGACCGCATCGCGCAGATCCTTGCGGGAGGCCTGCGCGGCGTGCGCCAGCAACCGGCCGTCGGCCGCCGTCACCGGGTACGTCCTGCCCGATTCCGAGCGCGGGAAGGCGCCGCCGATGTAGAGCTTGTAGGTCTTGCGCACAGCCAACCGGGCGGCAGGCTGAGCAACTGCACCTGTGGCGGCCCCGCGTCGACCAGGAACCTTCGCGGTCGCGCTGCTGGCGGATGTTTTGGCCTTACCGGGCAAGGTATGCCTCCAAACCGTGGCGGCCGCCTTCGCGCCCGAAACCGGATTCCTGGTAGCCGCCGAACGGCGAGGTGGGATCGAACCGGTTGAACGTGTTGGCCCAGACCACCCCGGCGCGGAGCTTGTTCGCCATCCAGAGGATGCGTGAACCCTTCTCCGTCCAGATGCCGGCACTCAGGCCGTACGGCGTGTTGTTCGCCTTGTCCACGGCCTCCTGCGGCGTGCGGAACGTGAGCACCGAGAGCACCGGGCCGAAGATCTCTTCACGCGCGATCCGGTTCGCCTGGCTGACGCCGGTGAAGATGGTCGGCGGAAACCAGAAACCCCTTTCGGGTAGGGCACATTCGGGTGACCAGCGAACCGCGCCCTCGGCATCACCGGCGTCGGCGAGCGCGCGCACCCGGGCCAACTGGGCTGCGGAGTTGATCGCGCCGATATCGGTGTTCTTGTCGAGTGGATCCCCGAGCCGCAAGGTCTGCAACCGTTGCTGCAGTGCGGCGACGACCTCGTCATGGATCGATTCCTGTACCAGCAGTCGTGATCCGGCACAGCAGACATGCCCCTGGTTGAAGAAGATGCCGTTGACGATGCCTTCGACCGCCTGGTCGATCGGCGCGTCGTCGAAGACGATGTTCGCTGCCTTGCCACCGAGCTCCAGCGACAGGCGCTTGCCCGAGAGCGCGACGGACTTCTGGATCTGCTTGCCGACAGCGGTGGACCCGGTGAAGGCGATCTTGTCCACGCCGGGGTGATCGACGATCGCCTGACCGACTTCTGGGCCGCCGGGCAGGATGTTCACCACCCCCGGTGGCAGGTCGCACTCGGCGATGATCTCGGCGAGGGTCAGCGCGGTCAGCGGGGTCGTCTCCGCGGGCTTCAGGACGACGGTGTTGCCGGTGGCCAGGGCCGGTGCGATCTTCCAGGCGGCCATCAGCAGCGGGAAGTTCCACGGAATCACCTGACCGGCAACTCCTATCGGGCGCGGGCTCGGGCCGAAACCTGCGTACCCGAGCTTGTCCGCCCAGCCCGCGTAGTAGAAGAAGTGGGCCGCCGCGGTCGGGATGTCGACGTCGCGGGATTCCCTGATCGGCTTGCCGTTGTCGAGCGTCTCCAGCACCGCCAGCTCCCGCCCGCGTTCGGCCACCGCGCGGGCGATGCGGAACAGGTATTTCGCCCGCTCCGCCGGGGTGACCCGGGACCAGCTGCCCTCCTGGGCGGCCCGGGCCGCGGCGACCGCGTCGTCTACGTCGGCGGCGGCGGCTTCGGAAACCTCGGCCAGCGGCTCCTCGGTCGCGGGGTTGATGGTCTTGACCGACTGGCCGCGGCCGTCGCGGAATTCGCCGTTGACGAAGATGCCGTAGGACGGTTTGAGCCTGGCGATGTCGCGCGATTCAGGCGCTGGGGCGTACGGGAAAGTGGTCATCTGGCGGTCCCTGAAGAAGTCATTTCTCGCGTCACAGCCGTCTCAGTCGATCGATACGTAGTCGGGGCCGTCGTAGGCGCCGGTGGCCAGTTTGTGTCGCTGTTGCAGCAGATCGTTGAGCAGCGTGGACGCACCGAAGCGGAACTTGTCGGCACTCAACCACCGGTCGCCGGCCACCTCGTTGACCATCACCAGGTAGCGCACCGCCTCTTTGGTGGTCCGGATGCCGCCGGCCAGCTTCACACCGCGCACCGACCCGGTGCGGGCGGCGAAGTCCCGGACCGCCTGCAGCATGACCAGCGCGACCGGTGGGGTGGCCGCCGGGCTGATCTTGCCGGTCGAGGTCTTGATGAAGTCGCCACCCGCCAGCAGAGCCAGCCAGGAGGCCCGCCGCACACTATCGAGGGTGACCAGTTCGCCGGTCTCCAGGATGACCTTGAGGTGCGCGGTGCCGCAGGCCCGTTTCACGGCCACGATCTCGTCGAAGACCTGCAGGTACCTGCCGGACAGGAACGCGCCCCGGTCGATGACCATGTCGATCTCGGTGGCTCCGGCGTTCACCGCCTCGGCGACATCCACCAACTTCGTCGCCAACGAGGCGCGCCCGGACGGGAAGGCGGTGGCCACCGACGCCACCTGCACGCCGGTACCGGCCAGCGCTGCGACCGCGGTGCCGACCAGGTCGGGATACACACAGACCGCGGCCACGCTGGGAGCGGAGGCGTCGCTCGGGTCCGGACGGGCCGCCTTCATGCACAGCGCGCGCACCTTGCCCTGGGTGTCGTTGCCCTCCAGGGTGGTGAGGTCGACCATGCTGATCGCGGTGTCGATCGCCCAGACCTTGGCGGTGGTCTTGATGCTGCGGGTCGCCAGCGACGCGGCCCGGGCCTCGGCGCCGACCTGGTCCACGCCGGGCAGCCCGTGCAGGAACCGTCGCAGCGAGGAGTCGTCGCGGCTGACGTCGGCGAGATCCGCGGCGCCGGAGCCCGTGGTCGTTGCGGTGTTACTCACCGGGCCAGTCTAGGTGCCCGCTGAGACGGCTCAGCAAGCAACTTCTGCCGGTAGCCGGTCGACAGCGACGGCTGAACTCTCCAGCCGCGGCGTGGGACCTCGGCATTCGCACGGGCGTGCCGTAGGGGCCCGTTAGAGTCTGGCTCGTGCAGACCGTCGTGATAGACCACCCGATCGTGCGTACCCGGCTCTCGGTCATGCGCGATGAATCGTCGAGCAACGCCGAGTTCCGGGCAGCGCTGCGTGAGCTGGCCACCTTGCTCGTGTACGAGGCGACCCGCGATCTCGCGGTCACCGAGGTACCGATCAGGACGCCGGTGGGCCCGACGATGGGCACCACGCTGGCCAATCCGCCGCTGCTGGTGCCGGTGCTGCGAGCCGGGCTGGGGATGGCAGAGGCCGCCTTCAACCTGCTGCCCGAATCCCAGATGGGTTTCGTCGGGCTGGCCCGCAACGAGCAGACCCACGACCCCGAGGCCTACATGGCATCGCTGCCCGCTTCGCTGGCGGGTCGGCCGGTGCTGGTGCTCGATCCGATGCTGGCCACCGGTGGTTCGCTGGTGCACTGCTGCGAACTGCTGGCCTCACGCGGGGCAACCGAGATCGTGGTGATCTGTGCGCTGGCCGCGCCGGAGGGAATCGCCCGGGTGCGGTCCAGCGGCCTCGCCAGCGCGTTGTTCACCGCCAGCATCGACGAGGGCCTCAACTCCGACGCCTACATCGTGCCCGGGCTCGGCGATGCCGGTGACCGGCAGTTCGGCCCTCGCTGACGTAGACTTCGGCCCGTGCCGTAGGCGCGACCGCAGGACCGTGCCGATGGCCCGGTCGCATCGATATCGACGGTTGTGCAACGTTCGGGGGGACAACTGCGTCTTAGTAGTGGACGCTGTGTGTGGGTTGGCCCCGACGTTGGGATAGCTGAGTGTTCGAGGAAGTTCCGCGGCAACGACGCGGGTTGGCCGGGCTGACAGCTCGCCGGTTGGTCCTCGGTCCTTTCGTGGTGGGTGGCGGACTGGCGCTGGCCACCCTCGGTGGATCCGTGGCCGTCGCGGCGTCGGTCATCACCGCCTCGACGATCGGTCTGCCCGCCATCGGCCCGCTGCACGATCGGGCGCGGCCGGCACCGGACGTCGCCTCGAGCAGCCCGTCGGCGGGCGCCCGACCCGGCGCGGTTCCGACCGCCGCCTCAGGGTCCGGATCCGGTACGACAGGTTTGCACCACCCTGGAGCACCGGTGTCAATCGCCGGCAGTCTTCCGGTCACAGGCACCCCGCGCGCCCCGGCCGGACCGTCGGACATTGCCGCGCCGGGCGGAGCGGCAAGCCCCGGTCGTGCGTCGGCCAGCTCAGCGGCCAGCGCCTCGGCCGGTTCCTCGGCGACCTCGACCGGGCCCGCGGGCAACGCGGTCATCCATGTCGAAGGCTATGACTCCAGCACCGGTGAGCTGCAGTTCAGATACGCGGTAGCCCAGGCGGGGCTCGGCGGCCAGCCACATTTCGTGACGGTCACCGGGCGTCAGTACGAGGTCGCGATCGCCGCCGGAATCCAGATCACCTCAGGCGGCACCCTCTGCCCGCCCGCCGGCAGCTCCTGTACCACCGAGCAGCTGGTACGCGCGTCGGCCGACGGATTCTTCGCCGAGGTCGCCATCGATGCCGACGCGGCGCTGCGCTCGGTCATCGAACTGGACAGCGCTCCCGCGCTCGGATCGGCGTCCGCGGCACCCAGCCCGTCCACGACCTCACCCCAGCCCAGCGTGACCCGCTACAACACCATCGCGCCGTCGCCGGGAGCCACCGTGTCACCGAGCCCTACCGCGTCCTGACGCCCACTTCGGTCAGCTGGGCCCGAGCCCGGTGATCACTCCGTCGGCAGCGCGGCAAAGTCCCGCTTGACCTGGCGGTACCAGCCCATTCCCGCCACCGGATGCTTCCACCGGGCCTTCATGTTCGACAGGGCGTCTTCGTGCGTGGTGTCCCCACCGGCGACCATCTCTTTCAGGTGCCGGTCCTGCGCCTTGATCACCGCATCGGCCGTGTCAGCCTGCAGCCGCAGGTCACAGGGACCGCCCAGCTGCGTACAGGTCATGGTCTTCATGATGCCCACTCTCAATCGTCGGAAGGCGGTCGAACGTTCAGGCCTGGGCGATGCGTATCAGGTTGCCGGACGGGTCGCGGACCGCGCAGTCCCGTGCACCCCACGGTTGGGAGGTCGGCTCCTGCAGCACCTCGGCACCCGAGGCCCGCACCCGCTCGAAGGTCGCATCGAG
>JBBQFE010000074.1:0-9327 GCA_038321605.1 Mycobacteriales bacterium
GAACCTGCCGATAGGGAACGGGATATCGAAGGCACCCGGCGTGGCTCACAGGCAACGTTCGATTCACGGGCAACGGCACTACCCATTGCCAACCGTTAACATGCGGGGTGCCAAATCTACGTTAAGATTACTCGTCACGTACATCTCTGCCGCCTCACCACCGCGGCGAGATCCGATCAAGAACTGGTGGAACCTTGTCCGAGCAGACGCGTAAGCAGGCAACAGACCGTGGCCAACTGGCCATGATTCTCAAGCGGGGCTGGCTACGCCTCGTCATCGGGATGCTCATCGGCGTCCTGCTCGCCCTGATCGTCACCCAGGCGCTGCCGAAGACCTACACCTCCAGCGCGGCAGTCCTGGTGACGCCGACCGGGGTGGACGACACCGTCGTCATCGCCAACGCGCGCACCAACGGCACCATCAACCTCGACACCGAATCGCAGTTGGTGGCCTCGACGGGTGTCGCGGACCGGGCCCGCAATGCCGACCCCACGTTGGCCTCCCAGTCCTCGGACGACCTGCTCAAGAACGTCACCGTCAGCGTGCCGGCCAACACCAACGTTCTGACCATCTCCTACCAGGCCAGCACCCCCGCGCTCGCGCAGGAGGGTGCCCGCGACTTCGCGGCCGCCTACGTGGCCGAACGAGCGGCGCAGGCCCAGTCGACGCTGAACGCCCAGATCGCCAAGATCACCTCGAACGCCGATGCACTGACCAAGTCGCTGTCCACCGCCGTGGACAACCTCACCAAGCTGACCGGTAACAATGCGGTTGCGGCAACCGACCCGCGGGTGCAGCTGTACCAGTCCCAGCGAGACCTGATCACCCAGCAGTTGCGCGAAGTGAACACGCAGTTGGGTGGCCTGAACTCCACGGTGGTCACGCCCGGCCGGGTGGTGTCTCCGGCATCGTTGCCGACCAGTCCCTCGAGCCCTTCGAAGTTGCTCAATGTCGCTGCGGGCCTGGGCTTCGGTGTCTTGATCGGGCTGCTCGCCGCCTGGTTCGCCATCAGCCGCCCGCGACGCATGCGTGATCGTGAGGATGCGATGCGGCTGCTCCGCCTGCCGACCGTGGGGGCACTCCGGCCCGTCACTGCCGGGCTCATCACCGAGCCGGGTACCCGCGAATCGTGGGAGTACCTGCGCGTCATCAACGTGCTGAGGGCGACCCTGCACGACGGCGGATCTGTGCTGGTGACCGGCACGTCGGTGTCCAACGAGACGGAGACCGTCGCCTACAACCTCGGAGTCACACTGGCCCGCGAAGGCTCCCGGGTGGACATCAAGACCCTGCAGGAGTCGATGATGGCGCCCGTGGTGCGGTTGGCGCCCGTGACCGCCGAGCAGGGCATCGCCACCGACGACACCGACCATGACTGGTTCATCGTGGACGGGCCGTCGCCGGCCCTGTCGCCGATCACCCAGTCGGCCGCAGCGAGTTGTGACGCGGTGATTCTGCTGGTGAGCAAGTGGTCCCGCAGCCGCGCGGCGCTCGATGCGTTGGAGCAGCTCGACTCGGTGGCGGCACCCGTGCTGGGCGTGATCTGGATCAAGGCAGGTTTCATGAGCCAGTTCCAGCGTGACAAGCAGGCCACCGTGCTCAACCTCTCCGGCTCGCCGGTACAGAATGGGGAAGCGTCCAGCAGCGACCAGGCGGTTCCCCGGCCAACCGGCGCAACCACCGTCGATGCCGGATCCACCCCGGGGGCCGGCCAGAGCGCTGAAGCGTCGGCCGAGGTCAAGCAGCCCGTCAGGTGACTTCACTAGGCACGCCGGTCCGGCGGCGCGTCCGACCGGAACCGAACCGGACACACTCCCCCATCCAGCCCCGACGGCTGATGACCCCTGAGCAACAGGTGGCCCGCCATCAGCGGCCACCGCAGCCCGATGGGGACCGGACCTGGTTCGCGTCCGCGTTCACGCGCGACGAAGAGGGCCGGGTCCGCACGTTGACCGCGTGGCCGCTCTGGGCGTTGCTCGTGCCATTCCCGCTCTGGTGGGCGATCGGGCTGGGCAGTTTCGCCTTTCCGCTGTTCGCCATTCCCATGGCCTATCAACTCTGGAAGCGTCGGCGCGCGATCGTCCTACCGCGGGGCTGGCCGCTGTGGGCCCTCTTCATGATCTGGAACGTGCTGGGCCTGGCCATGCTCGGTCGCAGCCCGCACGGCACCCACGGTGGCAGCATCACCGGCCGCGGTCTGTCGATCCTGGTGGACTTCATCGAGTACGGCGGTGCAAGCGTCACCGCGGTCTACGTGGCAAGCCTGACCGAGAAGGAACTGCCGCTGCTACGGCTGACTCGTTGGCTGGCGGTGCTGTTCGTCGTCACGGTGGGCGGCGGCCTGCTCGGCACCTTCGTGCCGCACTTCGAGTTCACCTCACCGATAGAGATGGCGCTGCCCGGCAGCCTGCGATCAAACGCCTACGTCTCAGCACTGGTCCACCCGAACGCCGCCCAGGTCCAGTCGGTGCTCGGGGATGCCGCCGGACGGGCTGCGGCCCCCTTCGGCTACACGAACTACTGGGCGAACTGCCTGTCCATCCTGCTGGTGTTCTTCGTCGTGGCCTGGGGAATGGGCGCCTCGCGCACCAGGCGCTTGATCTGCCTGGGAGTGATTGCACTCTCGATGGTCCCGATCGTCTACTCGCTGAACCGGGGACTTTGGATCGGACTTGCAGCCAGCGTCGTATGGGTCGCGCTGCGCCTGTTCCTGCGCGGCAAGGTGCTGGCCCTGTGCGGCATCATCGCCGCCGTCGCAGTCGGCGTCAGCTCCATCGCGTTCACGCCGCTGGGTGATGTCTTCAATGCGCGGCTGCAGAACGGCAAGAGCGACTCCATCCGTACCTTCCTGACCCAGACATCGATCAACGCGGCCGAACAGTCACCGATCCTCGGCTGGGGCGGAGCCCGAAAGACCAACGGCAGCAGCCAGTCCATCGCGATCGGACGTTCCGCCGGCTGTCCACGGTGTGGTGACTTTCCGACCGGGAGCACCGGCCAACTGTGGTCGGTGCTGTTCAACAACGGCATCGTCGGCACGATGTTCTTCCTGGGCTTCTTCGCGTGGACCATCTGGACCTACCGGCGAGATCGGTCGGCAGTGGGGCAGGCAGCTCAACTGGTGGTCGGGCTGACCTTCGTCTACATGCTCTTCTACTCGAGCATGCCGGCGGCATTCAGCCTCACCGCGATCGCGGTGGGCATGCTCGCCAAATCGGATCGACACCTCTTTCCTGCGGCACCGGCCCGCGGCAACCGGCTGGCGCCGGCATCGGCGGCCGGAGTCGCTTCATGACGGCGTCGCCAGAGGCCGATCACTGGCTCGACTCGATCCAGGCGGTCTGGCCCTCGGCCCAGATTCGACATGCCGGCCGCGGGCCGTCCAGCCGACCTCGCCAGGGTGAGCTGTACCTCGTCCCCAACGCTGCCCACCCCAAACTCGTGATGCCCACCGACCGGCGGCTCGCGGCGTCCGTGCTCGGCTCACACGGCACACCGAGCTCCTCGGCCCAGCGGGTGCGGCGCTGGGGACTGGCCCTCGCGCTCCAACTCGGACTGGGGCCGTGGATACTTCCCGATCGACTTGTGCCGGTGAACGGTCCGGCCGGCGCGGAAGCCGCTGGGCTCGTTGGCCACCTCGGCGCGGAGCTCGGCCAACACGTGCGGGCCAGCATGCCCGTCACCCCCACCCGAGCCAATCGCAAGCCGGTTCTGCAATTGCTGGGCGATGACGGACGTCCGATCGGCTTCTGCAAGGTCGGGGTCAACCCGCTCACCTCGGCCCTGGTCGCGCGCGAGACTGCGGTGCTGGCTGCCCTTTCGGCGACAAAGCCACAGACGTTCACTCCACCTGCCATGACCTATCACGGTCAATGGCAGTCCTACGACGTGATGGTGTGCAGCCCGCTGCCGACCGCACAGGCTGTCCGCCCCGAGCGCTCGGTGCTGGTGAGGGCGATGCTGGAGCTCTCGAAGGCACCGACGCTCGCGGTTGCCGGTTCGCAGCTCGAGTCATCGTCGGGCAGCTATTTCAGTGAGCTGGCGCGCCGGACCCGGGCCGCCGCCGGCGAGGCCCCGTCCGGCGAACGGCGGATCGTCCTCGAGCAACTTGCTGCGCTCGCGGTTCGGCTGGACCAGGCTGCCCTCGAGTCGGTGCCGGTCGGTAACTGGCACGGCGACTGGACCCCGTGGAATTGCGGTCAGCTGAATGACCAACTTCTGGTGTGGGACTGGGAACGGGCAGTCGGCGGCGTCCCACAGGGCTTCGACCTGGTGCATTACGACCTGCAGCAGGCCGTCACCGGACATCGGACCACGCACCTGCAGGCGGCGACCGACTGCCTCGACTCAGCGCCTGATCTACTGGCGCCCTGGGGGCATTCCGAAACGGTTGCCCGGACCGTGGTCGCCGCGTACCTGATGGAGATCTCGCTGCGCTACCTCATCGACGATCAGCGCGCAGCCGGCGGCTTCGGCGGAGCGGTCGAGGACTGGGCGTTGCCGGTGATCTCAGACTTCCTGACCAGCACGACACCGACATCCAGCACCGCAACCACAGAAAGCGATCCATCATGAAGCGATCAGACCTTCCCTCCGGCGCCCAGGATGCGGCTCGAATCGGATCGCTCCAGTTCGGTCGGCTGACCTCTCGTGCCCGGATGTCGCCGGCCTTCCTGATCTGCGGAGCCCAGCGCTGCGGCACCACCACGATGTACCGCACGCTGCGCCAACACCCGTCGATCCTGCCGCCCGTCCTGCACAAGGGCGTGCACTACTTCGACACCGGCTACCTGCGGGGTCGCGGCTGGTACCAGGCCCACTTTCCGACGAACCTGACCGCCGCGGTGGTCAAGCGGCGTACCGGCACCGACGCGATGACGTTCGAGTCGAGCCCGTACTACCTGTTCAATCCACTCGCCGCCGACCGGATCGCCCGGGATCTGCCCGGCGTCCGCATCATCGTCCTGCTGCGGGACCCGGTCGAGCGCGCGTACTCCGCTCATACGCACGAGAAGGCCAGGGGGTACGAGACCGAGACCTTCGAGAAGGCACTCGAGCTGGAGGACAGCAGGCTGGCGGGCGAGGAGGCGAGGATCATCGCCGACCCTTCCTACGTGAGTTTCAGCCATCAGCACCACGGTTATGTGACGCGGGGCCGCTACCTGGATCAGTTGTTACGGCTGGAGAAGGCCGTCGGCCGGGAGCGCCTGCACGTCGTGGACAGTGACGACTTCTTCGATCAGCCCGAACCGATATGGCGCGACACGCTGGACTTTCTCGGGATGCCCGCCAACTCGATCCCGATCTTCGAGAAGCACAACGCCAGGCCACGCTCGCCGATGTCGGAGAGCCTTCGCGCCGAGCTGACCGCCGGCTATCTCGCCGACGACGAGCGGCTGACCGAATGGTGGGGACGTACCCCGTCGTGGCGCCGCTGACGAGCTCAGATGCCGCGACCGCGCTTGTGAAGTTGTTTCATGATCGCTGAGGACGGCACCCCCGCGGCGGCAAGCAGCGCGAGGTAGCCACGCGGCTCCCGCCATCGACACTTCACCGAGGCTGCTGCAGTACGAACTGCGATCCGGCGACGTCCCAGCGCCGCCTGGGCGAACGCGATCTGGCCCAACAGCCGGGCATAGCCGACCTGGCTGCCGGTGATATCGGGATGACCGGCGAGGATCCACTCGGCGGAGGCCAGTTTCGACTCCCACGCCTGAGCGAACATCGACGTGCCACCCCAGCGCACTGCCACCAGCGGCTCATCCAGATGCACGATCGGATGACTGCGACTGGCACGCAGCAGGATGTCCCAGTCCTCCTTCTGGCTCGCGGGCGAGTTCTCGTCGATGAGGCCGATCGGTCCGAGCAGCGCGTCCCGTCTGATCAGAAACGTCGACGAGTGCAGCATCGACATGCGTGATTCCAGGAGCCGCTCATGGCTCACCAGAGAGGTGCCGGCGTACCGGGGGGTGTGGCTGTCACCGAAGTCCACCCGGATGCTGGTGGACGAGAACGGCGCCTCGGGGTGTTGCCGCAGGTGCTCCACCTGGCGGCGAAGCTTGCCCGGCAGCCACTGGTCGTCGTCATCGAGGAACGCGATCATGTCGGTGGCGCTGCTGAGGATTCCACTGTTACGGGCGCCGGCCAGTCCAGGGGTGCGGTCGTTGGTCAGCACCCGGACCGGCACCGGACCGTCGGACACCAGCGACTGATCAGGCTCCTGCCGGTCGAAGATGACCGCTATCGACAGCGCTCCCGGGTAGTCCTGCGCAAGCACCGACGCGATGGCCAGGGCCAGGAACTCGGGCCGGTTGTGGGTCGGGATGTGCACCTCGACGGCGGGCCAGTCGAGCACTGCGGGATCAGCCTGAGTCACTTCTGCTCCGAGGTCTTGAGGTAGCCGTAGGCCAGCATGAGCGGCGCGGTCAGGGTCGTGACGAGTCGCCGATCACCGGCTGACAGGTTCTGGCGCCAGGCGTCGTCGCGCCGCAGCAGCACCTCGCCGGTCTGAAAGCGCATGGGATTGCCGGCGATCTGATGTGCCGGCGCCAATTGCACCGCATCGGCTGAGACGTAATCGGCCATCACGGCAGGCGATTCGGAGAGGAACTCAGCCAGCTCGCCGAAGACCCGCACCGGATCCTTCAGCAGTTGCTCGTAATACAACCGGAAGGTAGGCGTGCCGAGCCTGGCCAGCGTGGCGAACGCGCCGTTGTGGGCATTCCACAGCAGGGCTGATTCCCACGGCGCGTACTGACGCATCAGCGCCTTCTCGCTCGCCGGATCGACTTCGGGGCGCAGCACCCGTTTGGTCCAGGAGTAGGCAACACCCCGACTGTCGCGCACCATGTGCACCACCCGAAGTGCGATGTCGGGATGCTTACGCAGTACGAAGGCGGTCGAGGCGTGCTTGCTGGAGTCGATCACTATGGACGCACCGGACACGTCCTCGGCTGCGGCGTAGACCCGTGCGTAGTAGTCGCCGTACTCACGCATCACGGCATTGCGCGCGCTCAGTCGGCCGGCGGTGGCGGCCAGCGGAATGAACCGGGTGCGGTCCACCTCGGCTGCGAGTCGGCGCACGACATCCACGTCGACCCGGTCCCAGCCGCCGAACGCACGGTCGCCCACCTGTAACCAGAACGGACAGGCCGAGAAGTGTTCGCCGCAGCTACATCGCTCGTCGAGCCGGATGCCGCGCTCCCACAGGTGCACCACCTCGCCGAGCGCACACACCCCTGGCAGCTGGGCGAGAACCCGCTCGACCATGGTCGATCCACTGCGGCCGAAACCACCGATGAACGCTACGTCTGTCACTGCTTCAACCCCCGGAAGTACCCGCCTGTAAAGGCATCGGCGAACACCTTGAGCACCGGGTCGTCGCCGGTGAGTCCCCACTGTTGGTACGTGTTTCGAGTCGGATCACTCTGGTTGAAATACACCACCGCGCGGATCTGTGGATGCGCCTTGATGTAGTCGAACGCCTCGGACAACCAGGCTGCACGGCGGTCGCCATAGTCGAGGCTGTCACCGAACTCACCGATCATCATCGGTTTGGTCGGGTGCTGAGCCGCCCAGGCCACCGCAGCTTTGGCCAGCTGCGGAAAGGGTTCGTAGTCACCGCTCTTCCACGGCGTCTCTGGATAGACATCGGCGCACACCCAATCGACCTGAGCATCGCCCGGGTAGTACTGCTGAGCGACCCCGGTCTCGAAGCCCGCCGCGGTGGGACACCAGACCCAGCTGACATTGGTGACGCCCTGCGCCTTGAACACAGCGCGCACGTGATCCCATGCCGCGATGAAATCCGCACCGCTGTGCACGACGCTGCTGAGATTGGGACGATCCATCTCCCATCGGGGCTCGAAGAACACCGGCGCGCCCAGTGCCGCGACCTCCTTGGCGCTCTGAACGATCTGAGCGTCCACCGAGCCCGACGCCATCGCCTTCGTGTCCGTTCCCGCCCACGAGATCAGCAGGTGACTGCCACCGGCGACGAACGCCCGGTCGCTGTCGGTCCCGATCGGGTCCTGCCACTTCTTAAAGACATGCGTGATGGCCAGTCGTGCCCCGATGCTGGACTCGAAGTCGCGTACCGCCGACACTCGACCGTCCTGGGTCAGCGGCGTCGGCGTCACCCACGCACCCAGGTACGCACCCTCGGCGGGCACCGCTGGTCCGCCACCGGCGCTCGGAATCGTTACCCGCGGCACGCCCGAGGGGCTGGCCTTCGGCGACCCGCCGTGGCGGCCACTCGACAACACTCCGGCCACCGCCAGGGCGACGACGCAGACCACGGCGACCGCGGCCGCGATCCGGGCCTTCGTGCTCACAGGAACCAGCTTCACGCGACGGCCTTGCGTCCGCGACTGACCATGGCGGTCAGGGCGAAGAGCTCGCGGCCCCGCCAGAGGCCGGCGAGGTAGATGACCGTGCCGATCATGATCGCGACCAGCGCGGCGACCTGGCCGCCGAAGAGCCAGCGGCCGAGTTGGGGCAGCAGCAGGTAGCACAGCGAGCACAGACCGATCGCAGCGAGCGTGCTCCGGCCGTAGGGGTGCAGGTCCAGCCACCGCCAGGAGAGCAGCAGGGGAACCACGTTCGCGGCCATGATCGCAGCGAACCAGGCAACAGCCGCCCCGAAGAGGCCGAGATGCGGAATCAGCACCACGTTGAGCGAGACGTTGACCAGCAGGGCGAGCAACGTGGTCCAGAGGTTCCACGAGCTCTTACCGCCCATGATGATGACGGTGTCCACCAGCCCGCACGCACTGGCCACCAGCATCGCCACGGACAGTACGAGGACGACCACGATGCCGTCGTGGTACGAGCGACCGAACAGCGAGATGTAGGTGGGCGCCATCGCCGCGGCGATGCCGAAGAGCGGCCAGCTGACGAGGACCAACCAGGTGGTGGTCACCCGATAGAGGGTGCGGGCGCGGGGAACGTCGTGCTGCGACAGCGCGGAACTCATCTGTGGCTGCACCGGTGCGGTGATGGCCTGATTGAGGAACTGCCCTACCACCAGGAACCGGGTGGCGGCGGTATAGATCGCTGCGTCCCGAGGGCCACGAATGGCGCCGACCAGCACGATGTCCAGACGCTGAAGCACGATCTGGGCGACACCGGCGACCGCCCGCGGCAGCGTGAAGGACCAGAATTCCCGTAACACTCTGGGCACTGCCTGCTCCGAAAGATCCCGCGTGGTGCGGGCCCGCCCACCCATGATCGAGCGCAGCATCAGCACTGCGACCAGTGCCGCCCCGGCGTAAGGCAACGCCCAGGCCAAACCGATGCCGGCGTCCCAGCCGAAGGCCAGCACTGCCG
>JBBQFE010000075.1:0-9320 GCA_038321605.1 Mycobacteriales bacterium
CAACCTTGCACGCGACGCGAAGGTCTCCGGGATCTCGGCGATCAACGACGAGTCATCCGACCGGATCGGGATGCGGATCGTCGTCACCCTCAAGCGTGACGCGGTCGCCAAGGTGGTGCTGAACAATCTCTACAAGCACACCCAGCTGCAGACCACCTTCGGCGTCACGATGCTGGCGATCGTGGACGGGGTTCCGCGCACGCTCCGGCTGGACCAGGTCGTCAGTTACTACATCAGCCACCAGATCGACGTCATTGTCCGGCGCACCGAATACCGGCTACGCAAGGCCGAGGAACGCGCCCACATCCTGCGGGCCTACCTCAAGGCGCTGGACGCCCTCGATGCGGTCATCGCGCTGATCCGCAGCTCCGCCTCCGCAGAGGCGGCCCGCACCGGGCTGATGGAACTGCTGAGCATCGACGAGATCCAGGCGGTGGCGATCCTCGACCTGCAGCTTCGCCGGCTGGCCGCGCTGGAGCGCCTGCGCATCCAGGAGGAAGCGAACGAGATCGAAGCCAAGATCGCTGACTTCCGCGACATCCTGGCCAAGCCGTTGCGTCAGCGGCAGATCATCCGCGACGAGCTGAACGAGATCGTCGCGAAGTACGGCGATGACCGGCGCACCAAGATCATCCCGTTCGACGGCGACATGTCGATGGAAGACCTCATCGCCGCCGAGGACGTCGTCATCACGATTACCCGTACCGGCTATGCAAAACGAACCAAGACCGACCTCTACCGGGCGCAGCGTCGGGGTGGCAAGGGTGTGCAGGGCGCGGGGCTGAAGACCGACGACATCGTCGCGCACTTCTTCGTCTGTTCCACGCACGACTGGATCCTGTTCTTCACCAACAAGGGGCGGGTCTACCGCACCAAGGCCTATGACCTGCCCGAGGCGAACCGCAACGCGCGTGGACAGCACGTGGCGAATCTGCTGGCCTTCCAGCCCGACGAGCAGATCGCCGAAGTCATGACGATCAAGAACTACGAGGTCGCGCCCTACCTGGTGTTGGCTACCAAGTCGGGACTGATCAAGAAGACCAAGCTCACCGATTTCGACTCCAACCGTTCCGGCGGCATCGTCGCGATCAACCTGAGGCCCGAGGACGAACTGATCGACGCGGCACTGATCTCTGCCGAGGACGATCTGCTGCTGGTCAGCAAGCAGGCCCAGTCGATCCGGTTCAAGGCCGACGACGACACCCTGCGTCCGATGGGCCGGGCGACCTCCGGTGTGATCGGTATGCGGTTCTCCGCCGCGGACGAATTGTTGGCCATGGAAGTGGTCCAGGACGACATGGAAATCCTCATCGCCACCGACGGTGGATTCGCCAAACGAACCAAGGTCGACGAGTACCCGATTCAAGGTCGTGGCGGTAAGGGCGTTCTGACGGCGCGTATTGTTTCCACCCGAGGTGGATTGGTCGGAGCCATGACCGTCCGGCCCGAGGACGAGATCTACGCGATCACGTCCGACGGCGTGGTCATCAGAACGTCGGTGGCCGAGGTTCGTCGGGCGCAGCGTCAGACCATGGGCGTGCGGCTGATGAATCTGCCCGAGGGCGTGTCTTTGATCTCGATCGCACGCAATGCCGATGAACCCGACGTAGCCGACGATCAGGAGTAGCTGCCGATGACGGAGAGCCGTCCGCCGCACCGGACCGCGGGAGGTGCCGATTACCCCGGCACCCACCCAGACAGCGACACGACCGCCCTACCGAGGATCGAGGAGCCACCTGCCTGGGCTCCCGCAGCTCCGGCCAGCTCTTCCTACGGGTCGGATGCCAACACCGTGGACCCGTACCGGGCCGATCCGTACGGCACCGAGTTCTCGGGCGCCGACAAGTCCGGTCCGGACCTCACCACTTCCGGTGGACTGTCCGGTTTCGGGGCGAAACTCACGGCTGCCGGGGCGAGCGCGGTGGCTGCTGCCACCAGTGCCGCGGCCTCGGCCAAGGAGTCCGTGCGTGGCGCCGGATCCTCGGCTGGGGTTCAGATCCCGATGTCGAGCACCGATGGAACCGCAACCCCACCGCCGTCGGCGGCCACCGCGGGTAGGAAACCGGCCACCAAGGCGAGTCGGGGGCGGGCCGCGCGGTCGACCAGCCGGCAGCCGCGAAAGGCCCGACTGACCCTCAGCCACATCAACGTCTATTCGGTGTTCAAGTTCTCCTGCGTGTTGGCCATCGCGCTCTTCTTCGTCTGGCTGATCATGGTCGGCGTGCTGTACGGGCTGCTGGACGTGGCCGGTGTGCTGACCCAGGTCAATGATGCGGTGGCCCGGATCTCCGGCGGCTCGAACACCAAACCGGTGGTCACCGGCTCCATCGTGTTCGGCGGCGCCATCATCATCGGCGCCGTGTACATCGTGCTGTTCATCGCCATGTCCACGATCGGCTCGATGGTCTACAACCTGTGTGCGGACCTGGTCGGTGGCGTCGAGGTGACCCTCAGCGAACGCGAATAGCGCCGCCGATGTCGTCGAGGCGTGAGTGCAGGCCCCAGTTTGGGTGGCGGGCACCGCAGCCGGTAAGCTCACTCCTCGCGTGTCCGGCTGGTTTCCGGATGGGTAACGGGCCTATAGCTCAGATGGTTAGAGCGCATCCCTGATAAGGATGAGGCCGGAGGTTCAAGTCCTCCTAGGCCCACTCGTCACCGTCGTCAGTACCGACCACAGCTCGTGGTTGACGCTGGCGCCGGGCACCGGAGTCAAGAAGGAGTCGGCATGAAGAAGGTGCTCGCACTCGTCGTGGCGCTGGGGGCGGCCGCGGCGATGAGGCGCAAGAAATCCCAGGAGAGCTCGGACGTCTGGCGAAACGCCACCCGCCCGAACTGAACCGGGACGGACTGATCCCCACGGGGACGTAGCTCAATTGGCAGAGCACTGCCTTTGCAAGGCAGGGGTTAGGGGTTCGATTCCCCTCGTCTCCACTCACAGCTTTGATATGCACCCGCATCGCCATAGCGCCAGGGGTGCATATCAAAGCAGCGGCGTCCGGCACTGAGCGAACCGGTAATCTGGCAGCACCATGGGACTTCTTGCGATCTGGCTGGGCAAGCTCACCGTGCTGGCACTCAAAGTGAGCGGTCGTCGCGGAACTGCCCTACCCGGCCTGGTGGTCGAAAAGGTCTTCCCGGGCTTCCTGGCCCGGCGCCTGTCGCAGCTCAGCGAGGGCGTCATCGTGGTCACCGGTACGAACGGCAAGACGACCACCACCAAGATGATCGCCACGATCCTGGCCCGGCGGTACCGGGTTCTCACCAACGACACCGGCGGCAACTTCGTCCGCGGCACCATCACCGCGGTCCTCAACCAGACCTCGTGGACGGGCTCGACGCCTGCGGACATCGCGGTCTTCGAACTCGACGAGGCGCACGCCGTCCGGTTCTGCGCGGTGCATCCACCGGAGCGGCTTCTGCTGCTCAACGTCCTGCGCGACCAGCTGGACAGGTTCGGTGAGATCGACATGACCGCACGACTCCTGGCCAAGGTTGCGACCGCCACCACCGGGCAGGTGGTGCTGAATCGTGACGATCCACGACTGGTCGCGCTGGGCCCGAGCCTGACCGCAGAGGTCAGCTACTTCGGTGTGGCGCCGGAGCTGCGTGATCTCTTTCCCACCGACGAGGAGCTGTACGGCGGCGCGGTCGGTGTGTCGGAGGTGCCCGCCACGGCGGAACTACTGGCAGTCGATCTCGCGTCGACCACCGATCTGACGCTGCGCATCGCCGATACCGTCGAGCACATCGTGCTGCGTGCCGAGGGCGCCCACAATGCGCAGAACGCGGCCGCCGCGGCTGCCATCGCCCTCACTCTGGGCCTGGCCCCGGACGACATCGCCGCCGGGCTGCGATCGGTCGAGCCGGCCTTCGGCAGGGGCCAGTCCTTCGAGATCGACGGCCGGCGGATCGTCCTGCAACTGGTCAAGAATCCGGCCGGGTTCCGGCAGTCCCTGCGCACGGTGCAGGGACTGAAGCCGGCAGCGACCGTGATCGCGATCAATGACGACTACGCCGACGGCAGGGACATGTCCTGGCTGTGGGACGTGGACTTCGGCCCCACCCTCGGCGAAGGACATGCCGGCTGGCTCGTCACCAGTGGGACCAGGGCCACCGACATGGCGGTGAGGCTGCAGTACGACGAGATCACCACCGACCTGGTGGAGCCTGCCCTGGCGGCTGCGGTCCAGCAGGCGACGTTCCACGTGAAACCTTCCGAAACGGTGGTCGTCTTCTCCACCTACACCGCGATGTGGCAACTGCATCAGAGTCTGGCGAAACAGACAGCTACCGGATGACCGGGCAACTATTCTGGGCTGCATCATGAGCGCGTTGACCCTGGTCCACCTCTACCCGCGAGAGATGAACATCTACGGCGACACCGGCAACGTGCTGGTACTGCGACGTCGACTCCAGTGGCGCGGCATCGAAGCAGTCGTCGTCCCGATCAACCTCGGTGACCCACTGCCCGCCGACGCGGACATCGTGCTCGGCGGCGGCGGTCAGGACGCGACCCAGGGCGACATCGGTGCCGACTTCGTGGCGCGGGCAGACACGCTGCGGTCGATGGCCGATGACGGCGTGGTGGTGCTGGCGATCTGCGGCACCTATCAGATGCTCGGTCACGAGTTCCTGACCAAGGACGGCCGCAGGATCGCCGGTGCGGGCGTGCTGGACGTCGTGACCCGAGGATCGGACCAGCGCCTGATCGGCAACAATCACGTGGACACGCACTGGGGTCGGCTGGTCGGCTTCGAGAACCACAGCGGCCTGACCGAGCTCGGTACCGGAGTCACACCGCTGGGCTCCGCGGTCACCGGTCAGGGCAACAACGGCACCGATCTCACCGAGGGCGCAGTGCGAGACAACGTGTTCGGTACCTACCTGCACGGGCCGGTGCTGGCCAAGAGCCCTGAATTCGCCGACGAGTTGCTCCGGCGCGCACTCATCAGGCGTGGGCTGCCCGCGGAGCTCTCCCCGTTGCCGGACGAGCTGGCGCACGCTGCTGCGAAGGTAGCGGTCGGGCGTCCACGATGACCACCGTCCTCAGCTTCCCGCGCAGGCATCGCCGCCGGCACGCCGTACTGGTGGGCATGGTTCTGCTCACCCTGGTCATGGCTGTCGCCGGGTGCAGCAAGGGCAAGAGCACGGGCACGGCCACCACATCTGTCGCAGCGCCGACCTCGACCTCCGCCGGCCCCGGTGGGCTGGCCGGTGGCTCCGGCGAGACCAGCACCCCATCGCGCAGCACCATCATCACCACGCCCACCCCGACGTTGAACACCTCGCCGGGGGCCCGGGAGATAGACAAGGCGTGCCCGTACGCCAGCAACGAGGCCATTCGTGACGCGGAGGGTGATCGCACGAATCGATCGGTGCAACTCGCGTCCGACCCCGTCGGCTGCCGTTACTACTTCGAGTACGACCCGACCGTCGTGATCGCTGAGATCACCATCGCCAGGTACGGCACCGCCACCGAGGCGTTCAATGCGGTGGTGGGTGCGGCGAAGAACCACCCCGAGCTCGTCGAGGACAAGGCCATCGGCCAGTACGGATCGATCAGCATCAAGCTGCCGCTACAGGGCACCGACACCTGGGCATGCATCTTCTCCAAGGGAAATTTGACGGTCATCGCGCACTCGCGTCAGACCGTGGTCGGCGAGGACGCCCGCAACATCGCACGGTTGATCGCCCCCTCGATCCCGTAGCCGGGCATGGAAGGATGGACGGAGCAGTTCCTGCCCGCCCCGATTACAGGAGTCCTTTCAGTGACCGCAACTCTGCTAGCCACCCTGCACACGTCCGCCGGCGACATCAGGGTCAATCTCTACGGAAACCACGCGCCCAAGACGGTCAAGAACTTCGTCGAACTGGCCACCGGAGCCAAGGAGTGGACCGACCCCAAGACCGGGCAGAAGAGCACCGGCAATCTGTACGACGGCACGATCTTCCACCGGGTGATTCCGAACTTCATGATCCAGGGCGGCGATCCGCTCGGTCGCGGTACCGGTGGTCCCGGCTACAACTTCGCGGACGAGTTCCACCCCGAGCTGTCCTTCGACCGCCCGTACCTGTTCGCAATGGCGAACGCCGGGCCGAACACCAACGGCAGCCAGTTCTTCATCACCACGGCCCCGACCACCTGGTTGAACTTCAAGCACACCATCTTCGGCGAGGTGGCCGACGCCGACTCACGCGCGGTGGTGGACTCCATCGGCAGCACCCGTACCGGTGCCGCTGATCGTCCGGTCAGTGACATCACGATCAACTCGATCACCATCGAGGAGAACTCCGCGTCCTCGTGACGCGTTAAGCCCCCATGCAGCCGACGCAGCCGCCCACCGGTGGGTACGAGCAGTACGCGCAGTTCCCAGGGTGCTACCGGCACCCGGATCGTCCCACCGGGGTGCGGTGCGTTCGCTGTGACCGGCCGATCTGTCCGGAGTGCCAGCATGCCGCCTCGGTGGGCTTCCAATGCCCGGACGACGTCGCCGCAGGGCGCGCCTCGGTTCGACGGACCCGCACCGTGGTTGGTGCGCCGACCGGTTCGGGAACCCCGCTGGTGTCCTACACTCTGATTGCGCTGAACGTGCTGGCGTACGTCGCCACCGCGATCTCGCCCGGCGGGACGTTGGTCGACAACCGCAATTCGACGCTCTTCTCCGACTGGATCCTGGTGCCCGGGGTGGTCGCCCACCAGCACGAGTACCTGCGACTGATCGAAGCAGCCTTCCTGCATATCGGACCGATCCATCTGGCCTTCAACATGTTCGCGCTCTACATGATCGGTCCGGCGTTGGAGCGGGTGCTGGGTTGGTGGCGGTTCCTTGCGATCTACCTGCTCGGGGCCCTGGGCGGTTCGGTGGCCATGATGGTGTTCGGTGCCGTCTACGGCGGAGTGGCAGGTGCTTCAGGCGCCATCTTCGGGTTGTTCGCGGGCGCGCTCCTGCTGTCACGGATCATCGGCTTCGACACCCGTTCGCTGGTGATCACCATCGTCCTGAACTTCGTGATCACCTTCTCGGTGCCGGGGATCTCGAAGCTGGGCCACGTCGGCGGGTTCGTGCTCGGTGGACTCGCCACCCTGGCGGTGCTCGGGTGGACCCTGAAGCCCGGCGGCTCCAAGAACCGGAGCCCGAACTATCAGGCGGCCGGGCTGGCTGCGCTACTCGTGGTGCTCGTCGGCGTCAGCGCCTGGCGAATCGCGGACATCTCGTCCCAGCCGGTACGGGTGGTGGGCCTGCGGTCAGAGGTTATCCACACTGTGGACAGGCCTGGGGAGAATTACACTCGTGTAATCACAGCGGTGGAAGAACTTGTGGACAACAGGTCCGGCGGCGGCATACCCATCCCTGCAGGCGCGGCGAGCGGGTAGTTCGGCGCGCGATGCTGCGGCCGGTGCTACCTCAGCGCCAGCGGACGGCCATGATCAGGCCGCCGATCAGGAACGCGAAGCCGATCCCGAAATTCCAGCTACCGATGTCGCGCATTCCCGGGACGTGTTCGCCGGCCATGTAGTACACGACGATGTAGGCAAGACCGATCACCAGCAGTACGACCATCGTGATCGGGTACCAGGTGGGGCTGGGCCTGAGCTGCTTGCTGGATCCCGACAGGCTTCCCGAGACCGCAGCCGGGGTGGCGTAACCCGGCTTCTTACGAACCTTGGACTTGGGCATGGGTGCAATCTCCTGAGTGGGGCTTGTCGAGAAACCGGCCAGGGCAACACCGCGCCGACAGTTCTCGGGCCGCGCCGCCTGATGGGGTTCGGTGCAGCTAGCGTAAACGACATGTCACGCTCGTTCCGACTCAGCCGCAGGCCCGAGACCTGGAAAGTCCTGGTTCCGGTCGTTGCCCTGCTCGCCGGACTGTTGGTGGCGACCACGGCGCGCACTGCCCGCGGAACCGATCTGCGCTCGGCCGGGCAGACCAATGTCGCGGACCTGATCCGGGCGGCGGAGGCCAAGGGCGCCGGTTATGACTCCCAGGTCCGGCAACTGCAGGCCGAGGTGGCTGCCGGCACTGCTGTGCTGGCGCGTTCGGACGCGACGATCGCCGGCATCGACGCCTCGTCCGCCGCTCTGCGGCAGCCGGTTGGGCTGGTTGCCGTCGCCGGACCGGGGCTCACCGTGGTCCTCGACGATTCGCATCAGACCATCACCGATCCGAGCGTCGATCCCAACTCCCTGGTGGTACACCAGTCAGACATGCAGGCAGCGGTCAACGCCCTCTGGGCAGGGGGCGCCGAGGCGATCAAGATCGGTGACCAGCGGCTGATCCAGACCAGCGCGATCAGGTGCGTGGGAAACACGCTGCTGCTCAACGGCAAGGTCTATTCGCCCCCCTTCCGCATCTCGGCCATCGGACCTGCCCGGCAGCTGCGCAACGCCCTCGAGGCGTCCCACAACCTGAGCCAGTACCGCAAGGACGCGCAGTCATACGGGCTCCAGTACAGCGTCAACACTGAGAACCGGTTAGTCATCCCGGCCTACGATGCGCCGATCGGCCTGACATACGCGAAGATTGGGCGATAGCAGCAGGCTCACATCCGACGGGTTCGGAGACGGGCAGCAGTCGCGCGTGACTTCAAGGCGAGGAATGTGATTGTGAGTAGGCAGAGTTCCGATGGTTGGGACCTGACAGCGACCGGGGCCACCCCGGCCGGCGGGCTGGGCACCTTGCCACCGCCGCAACCCCCGACAGCTAACGGTGCCTCCGGTGGCCCGCACGATGACCGGCCGCGGCGGGGAACCAGTGGCACCGCTGATCGCGTCCGCACGGTCATCCGAGGCGTCGGACAGACCCTGATCACCTGCGGTCTGGTGCTGCTGCTGTTCGTCGTCTACGAAGTCTGGGTGTCTAACATCTTCGCCCACCAGCTTCAGGACAAGGTGCGGCAACAGTTCACCCAGGCGATCGCCAAGGGACAGGATCCACTCAAGGGTCAGGACCGGCTTAACCTGCCGTCCGGCAAGCAGGTGATCATCCCGGCAGGCGAGGGTTTTGCGAACCTCTACATCCCACGGTTCGGTAAGGACTACGCCTGGACGGTGGTGCAGGGCACGAACGACGCCGACCTCGAACGCGGCCCCGGGCACTACTCCAATACCGCGGTACCGGGCCAGATCGGCAACTTCGCACTGGCGGGCCATCGGGTCGGGAAGGGTGAGCCGTTCCTGAACCTCGATCAACTGGTGCCTGGCGATGCTGTCGTCGTGCAGACCGCAGGAAACTGGTACGTCTACCGGGTCCTGGGCGACACCGCCAAATACGCTGCCGCCATGAAGCTCACCGACTCGGCGGCCCGTAGCGCCGGGGTG
>JBBQFE010000076.1:0-9260 GCA_038321605.1 Mycobacteriales bacterium
AGCAGATCGCGGTTCAGCCGATTGACCTGATCGAGCAACTGGCGAAGTAGCTGAGGCGTGAGTTCGGCGTGCCCATGAGCAGCAGACCGAACAACCTGAACCAGGCGTTCCGGCGTGGCGTCCGCGCGGTTTAGCACGGCGCAGACGCCCGCTTCGATGACGGAGACCAGCGCCCGCGGCTCCAGCTCGCCGATGACCAGGACCACCGGAATGCCGCGCTCGCGGTGCAGGCTGCGTAGCCACCGCACCACATAGTCGTCGGCCCGGTCGGCCACCGCGATCGCCACCTGGGCGGCGGTGTCAGCGGCGTCGACGACTCGTACGCCGCCCTGATGGGCGAGCTGTCCGACGACCCCCAGCCGGGAGATCTCCTCGGCGGCGTGGATCGCGACCGTCACGGTGGCGGTGGACTGCCAGCCCTGGCTGTCGACCAGCGACAACCGTCGCGCTGCGGGGTCCTCGAAATCGCGCCCATCGGACGCGACGCCGTCTGGGGACCGTGGTGTCAAGGATTCGGTCACCGTGTGCTCCTGACTAGGACCCGTGCCCTGTATCTGGTCATCAAGAGCGCGTGAGGTTGCAGGTGATACGTGACGCGGCGGCGGATCGGCAGCACACTGTCGGTATGGCCTTCACCCCCACCACCCAGCAGCAGCGCCTGCTCGAACTCGTCTCGCACGGCCGCAACGGTGTCCTGGTCACCCTCAAGCGGGACGGTCGACCGCAGCTGTCCAACATCAGCTACCACTACGATCCGGCCGCGGCGGTGGCCCGGATCTCGGTGACCGCCGATCGTGCCAAGACCCGTAACCTGCAGCGGGACCCGCGGGCCAGCCTGCACGTCAGCAGCCCCGACTTCTGGTCGTGGACGGTGCTGGACGGCACGGCCACCCTCTCAGAGGTCGCCACCGCTCCCGGAGATGCTGCCGCGGACGAGCTCGTCGAGTTGTACCGCCAGGTCAATGGCGAGCACCCGGACTGGGATGAGTACCGGGCCGCGATGGTGACCGATCGGCGCCAGGTCGTCCGGCTGGCCGTGACCCACGTCTACGGCCAGGTGCCGGCCTCCTGACGGCAACCCCGGGACACCGGCCGCGGGACGTCAGGCGACCGGCTTGCCCTGCCGGTAGAGCCAGTTGGCGAAGAAACTCCTCAGGTCCCGGTGGGTGGCCCGCTCGGCGTAACCGATGAAGTCACCGACCGTCGCGTTGGCGTAGCGGTGGCTCGCAGCCCAGCCGCGCATCAGCGCGAAGAACGCGCCGTCACCCACCAGTTGCCGTAGCGCCTGCAGGGTGCCGGCACCCCGCTCGTAGACCGAGTCGGAGAAGATCTGATCAGCGGCGCCCGGGTTTGCCGGCGGCGGGTTCCACACCGGGTCCGAGGCGGGGATCGCCAGCAGGTCCTTCAGATGCTGCGCCGCCGTGGTGCCACCGCTGTGCTCGTCCCAGAGCCACGAGGAGAATTCCGCGAAGCCCTCGTTGATCCAGATGTCACGCCAACGGGACAGGGTCACGTCGTCGCCGTACCACTGGTGGGCCAGTTCGTGGGCCAGTGTCAGGGCATCCGGCGCGGAGTCGAACACCGGGCGGGTGGCGGTCTCCAGGGCGTACCCGACGTTGGGGGCGTTGTCCACGATGGCACCGGCCTGCCCGAACGGATAGGGGCCGTAGACCTTGCTGAAGTAGTCGATCATCCTGGGCAGCTTGGCCAGCACCGGAGCGCTCTTCGCCTGCTGCGTCGGATCTGTGGCGATGAAATAGGGCACGCCGCCCGCGGTGCGACCGCGGCTGACATTGAACTTTCCGAGGGTGGCCGTGACCAGATAGCTCGAGACCGGTCGATCCAACCGCCAGGACCAGGTGGTGTGGCCGGATCGGGTGCTGACGCCGGTCAGGGCTCCGTTCGAGACAGCGGTGATGCCCACCGGCACGGTGATCGCAACTTGGTAGGTGGCCTTGTCCGTGGGTGTGTCGTTGACCGGGAACCAGGTCGGCGAGCCCTGCGGCTCGCTGGCCACGAAGGCCCCGTCATCGGTCGGGATGAAGCCGTCCAGCGAGCCGTCCGGATCGATCGCAGGTGTTGCCTTGCCGCCGTAGGTCACCTCGACGGTGAACGTGCGGCCCTTCGGCAACGGGTGTCGTGGCGTGATGATGAGTTCCTGCACCAGGTTCGCCGGTTGGCTGGCTGCCGCCGGTGCGCCGTTCACCCGGACCGAGGTCACCACGAGGTTGCGCCGAAGGTCGAGGTCGAACCGGGACAGGTTCTGAGTCGCCCGGGCTGTCAGGTGTGCTGTGCCGTCCAGCCGCCTGGTCGCCGGGGTGTACCGGATGGCGAGCCGGTAGGCGGCGACGTCGTAACCGCCGTTGCCCTGCAGTGGAAAGTACGGATCGCCTGCACCGGCAGCACCCGGGGACGGCGGCTGGCTGTCGGCGAACGCGCCCGCCGGGCTGACCAACCCCACCGTCAGGGCAGTTGCAGTCGCGAGGGCCAGCATGCCTCGCCGGGAGCTGCGAACGGTACGTCGGCGGGCCGGAGCGGTACGTCGGGTTCGTGACATTCTGCGATCATGCCACTGGGGGCGGCGGAATCGTCACCACCGACTGCACCAGATAGCCGACCAGGTACTCCGCCTGCTGGTCGACCTGGTCGCGTGGTCGGTCGCGCAGCGGTCCGTGTGAGGTGAGGGTGGCGAAGCCATGCACGCCCGACCAGCAGACCAGCGCGGCATTCGGAGCCTGCGCGGGGTCCAGGCGTCCTGACCGCACCAGGCCGGCGAGGGCGTCCTCGAGTTGTTGGTAGGGCGATCGGCCGGTGGCGCCGGCGGATTCTGCCGCGGTGGTGTTGAGCATGTCTGCCATGGCGAAGAAGGCGACGTCGAACCAGCCGGGCTCGTCGAGGGCGAACTGGATGTAGCCGGTGCCCAGGGCGTGCAACATCGCGACCGGATCGGTGGCGCCCTGCTGCCGGCGTTCGATGGTGCGGGCCATCTCGGCCAGTGCGGCCTGTGCGACAGCGCGGACGAGGGCGTCCCGGTCGGCGAAGTGGCGGTACGCGGCCCGCGCGGTGACACCGGCCCGCCGGGTGGCTTCGCGCAGCACGATGGCCTCAGCGCCGGCGGTGCGCGACAGCTCCAGGCCGCTGGCAATCAGCGCTGCCCGCAGGTCACCGTGGTGAAAGGCAGCCCTTGCATCCGTCACCTGCCGAAGTCTACGGTGTGTACTTCCGGTGCGGGCACAGCAGAAAGTGCTCAGTGAGGACGGATCGCATGAGTGGAGTACGAGTCCTGGTCGGCACCCGCAAGGGTGCGTTCATCCTGACAGCCGACGAGCACCGCCAGAACTGGCAGGTCGACGGTCCACACTTCGCGGGGTGGGAGGTCTACCACGTCGCCGGCTCACCGATCGATCCCAACCGGCTGTATGCCTCGCAGACCGGCGGCTGGTTCGGCCAGATCATCCAGCGCTCCGATGACGGCGGTAGCAGCTGGTCGCCGGTCGGCAACGAGTTCGCCTACGCAGGCGTGCCGGGCACCCACCAGTGGTACGACGGCACGCCGCACCCCTGGGAGTTCGCCCGGGTGTGGCATCTCGCGCCGTCCCCGTTCGAGCTCGACACGGTCTACGCCGGCGTGGAGGACGCAGCGCTGTTCCGGTCGACCGACGGCGGGCAGAACTGGGTCGAACTGCGCGGGCTCCGTGAGCACGGGTCGGGGGCACATTGGCAGCCCGGCGCGGGCGGAATGTGCCTGCACACCATCGTCTTCGACCCCGACAACGCCGACCGGATGTGGATCGCCATCTCGGCGGCGGGCGTCTTTCGTACCGAGAATGCTGGTGAATCCTGGCAACCGGTCAATCAGGGCCTGCTCTCGGACGGGATCCCGTCGCCGGCAGCCGAGGTCGGGCACTGTGTACACAACCTCGCGGCCCACCCGTCTCGTCCCGAGACGATGTTCATGCAGAAGCACTGGGACGTCATGCGCAGCGACGACGGCGGCGATCACTGGAACGAGATCAGCGGTGATCTGCCGACCGACTTCGGCTTTCCGATCGCGGTGCACGCGCACGAGCCCGAGACCGTGTACGTGGTGCCGATCACCAGCGACTCGTTGCACTACCCACCGGACGGCAGGTTGCGGGTGTACCGCAGCCGGACCGGCGGCAACGAATGGGAGCCGCTGACCAAGGGCCTGCCTCAGGAGAACTGCTACGTCAACGTGTTACGGGATGCGATGGCGACCGACAAGCTGCCCGAATGCGGTGTCTACTTCGGCACAACCGGAGGTCAGGTGTACGCGTCCGCCGATTCGGGGGACAGTTGGGACTGCATCGTGCGGGACCTGCCCGCGGTGTTGTCGGTGGAGGTGCAGACCCTGGCATGATCACCAGCCCGCTGCCGAAAGGCGCGCCATGATCCGCGTGGTACTGCCCGCCCACCTCCGTCAGCTCGCGCACTGCGATCGCGAATTGACCGTGGACGCCGAACAACCCACCCAGCGGGCGGTCCTCGACGCACTCGAGCTCAGATTCCCCATGCTGCGCGGCACGCTGCGCGATCCCGTGACGGGGCGGCGTCGCCCGTTCGTCAGGTTCTTCGCCTGTCAGCAGGACCTGTCCCACGACTCGCCGGACGATCCCCTGCCTGCGGCGGTCGCGGCCGGCACCGAAGCGTTCATGGTGGTCGGGGCGATGGCCGGGGGCTGACCGGGACTGCGATTTCCGCGGACACCGGGCCACGAGGATCCACAGCAGACCGATAGCAGATCAAGGGTCCGTTGGGAGGATCAGCGACTTTACTGCGGCCATGACCGCAGTGCTCGAACCAGTGCCGCTGACGCCGGCGACGGGCGAAGTGCAGGCGGTCTCGCTGACGCTTCCGGTCAGGCGGCGGTGGCCGTCGATCCCGGCGCCTCCGCTCTGGGCGCTGGCAGGTGGTGCGCTCCTGCTCGTTGCCTCCGCGGTGTTCAGCGCACGGGTGGCCGACTCCGACAGTGGCTACGACCTGGTGGGCCTGCTCCGAGCGGTCGGCGCCGACCTGGTCCGGTTGAGGTGGCAGTTCACCGCGCTGGTACTGGTGCTGGCAGCGCTGCACTACGCGGCGACCGCGCTGGCGACCAGAGCCGCTGCGGGACTGCGACTGCCGTTGGCAGAAACCATTCTGGTTCAGCTGGCCGCCGCCGCCGCGAACCGGATCAGCGCCGCAGGGGTGGGGGCCGCGGCGATCAACGCGCGCTACTTCACCAGGCGTGGGCTGCCCGCCGCCAGTGCGATCGGGGCGGTGGCCGCCCTGGCGGTGCTGGGCGCGTTGGCGGATCTGCTCGTCCTCGGGCTGATCGTGCTGGTCGGTCCGTGGGTCGGACTGTCCGGCGTCTCGCACGAGATCACCGTGGTGGCGTCGAGGCTGGGTGGGTTGGTGACCCCGCTGCTGTCGTGGTGGACGTGGCTGCTGGTCGCCGGCATCCTCGGGGTGGCGGTGCTGCTGCGGCGGCGGTTCGCGGCGCGGCTGGCAGGTTCGGCACGTCGGGTCTGGGCGCCGGTGGCCTGCCTGCTGCGTCGGCCACGGCGGCTGGCCGTGCTGCTCGCGGCGTCCGGGGCGACCACGCTGATCCTGGCGTTCGCCTTCGTGGCCAGCGTCGCGATGGTCCCCGGTCCCAGCGCCCACCTCGGGACCGGTGCCCTGCTGGTCGGATTCATGTTCGGCGCAGCGGCGAGCAATGCGGTGCCTGCCCCGGCGGGGATCGGATCCACCGAGACGGCGCTGATCGCGGTACTCGTGACCAGCGGCATTCCGGCCGCGCATGCGGTGGAGACGGTGATCCTGTATCGCATCGTCACCTTCTGGCTGCCGCCGATGCTCGGCTTGCTGGCAACCCGCAGGCTGCACCGGCTGGGCGCGCTGTAGCTACAGCGCAACCGGGACTGGGGATATCCCACAGCGGCGTGGTCTTGACTGATTCAAGAAAAGCGGGCCACACTCAGACCATGCCAACCAGGCTGGAAGTCGAACACCTGCTTCGGGGAGCCGCACTGCGGGTGACCCGTCCTCGGGTGGCGGTGCTGACCGCGGTGTACGACCATCCGCACGCCGACACCGATCAGATCATCTCCGCCGCGCGCATGAATCTCGGAGAGGTCTCGCATCAGGCGGTGTACGACGTGCTGCGGGCGCTGACCGGGGCGGGGTTGGTGCGGCGGATCGAGCCTGCAGGTTCGCTGGCCCGCTACGAGTCACGGGTCGCCGACAACCACCACCATGTCGTGTGCCGGTCCTGCGGCGTCGTCGCCGATGTGGACTGCGCGGTGGGCACCACGCCCTGTCTGACGGCCTCGGACGACAAGGGCTTCGCGATCGACGAGGCAGAAGTTACGTACTGGGGCACCTGCCCCGATTGCTCCACCGCCCGAAGCAACTGAGCACCTCCCAGCTCTCGAAAGGACTTTCCCGTGTCTGAGAACCATGATGCAGCCGTAGGAGACATGAACTCCGAGGCCAGCGAGGGCATTTGCCCGGTGCTGGCCCAGCACGCCCACCCGACCGAGGGCGGCGGCAACCGGGACTGGTGGCCCAACCAGCTGAACCTGAAGATCCTGCGTAAGAACCCTGCCGTGGCCAACCCGATGGGTGATTCCTTCGACTACGCCGAGGCATTCCGGACCGTCGACCTCGACGCCCTGCGGCGGGACATCGACGAGGTCATGACCACGTCGCAGGACTGGTGGCCGGCTGACTTCGGCCATTACGGGCCCTTCTTCATCCGGATGGCGTGGCACAGTGCGGGCACGTACCGGATCAGCGACGGTCGCGGTGGCGCCGGTGCCGGGATGCAGCGGTTCGCGCCCCTGAACAGCTGGCCGGACAACGGCAACCTCGACAAGGCGCGCCGGCTGCTCTGGCCGGTCAAGAAGAAGTACGGCCGGACGGTCTCCTGGGCGGACCTGATGGTCTTCGCGGGCAACTGTGCCCTGGAGTCGATGGGATTCAGCACGTTCGGCTTCGCCGGTGGCCGGCCGGACGTGTGGGAACCCGACGAGGACGTGTACTGGGGTCCCGAGGACAACTGGCTGGGCGACGAGCGTTACACCGGTGACCGGGACCTCGAGAACCCGTTGGCCGCTGTTCAGATGGGCCTCATCTACGTCAACCCCGAAGGTCCCAACGGCACGCCCGATCCGCTTGCCTCGGCCCGCGACATCCGCGAGACGTTCCGGCGGATGGCGATGAACGACGAGGAAACCGTGGCCCTGATCGCCGGTGGTCACACCTTCGGCAAGACGCACGGCGCCGCGGACCCGGACCGCTATGTGGGCCCGGAACCCGAGGGCGCGCCGATCGAGCAGCAGGGTTTCGGCTGGAAGAACTCGTTCGGCAGCGGCAAGGGTCGCGACGCCATCACCAGCGGTATCGAGGTCACCTGGACGCCGACGCCGACCACCTGGGACAACAGTTACTTCGAGACGCTGTTCGGTTTCGAGTGGGAGCTGACGAAGAGCCCGGCCGGCGCGAACCAGTGGCAGCCCAAGGACGGCGGCGGCGCGAACACCGTGCCGGATCCCGAGGACGGTTCGCTGACTCGGCCGCCGACGATGCTGACCACCGATCTGGCGCTGCGGGTCGATCCGGTGTACGAGCAGATCTCCCGCCGCTTCCTGGAGAATCCCGACCAGCTCGCCGATGCCTTCGCGCGGGCGTGGTTCAAGTTGACCCACCGCGACATGGGGCCGATCGAGCGTTACCTCGGGCCGTTGGTCCCGCAGGAGACCCTGATCTGGCAGGACCCGGTTCCCGCGGTGAGCCATCCCCTCGTCGATTCCGCAGACGTGGCCGGGCTCAAGGGCCGGTTGCTGGACTCGGGCCTCTCGGTCTCGCAACTGGTGTCGACGGCCTGGGCGTCGGCGTCGACGTTCCGCGGCAGCGACAAGCGCGGTGGCGCCAATGGCGGCCGGATCCGGCTCGCGCCGCAGAGCGGGTGGGAGGTCAACAACCCCGACGAGTTGGCGACCGTGCTGCGAACCCTGACCGGAATCCAGGAGTCCTTCAATGCCGCGAACGACGGCGGAAAGCAGATCTCGCTGGCCGACCTGATCGTGCTCGGTGGCTGTGCGGCGATCGAGCAGGCGGCGAAGGCCGCAGGGCATGACATCGAGGTGCCGTTCACCCCTGGACGCACTGACGCCTCGCAGGAGCAGACGGACGTCGAGTCCTTCGCCGCCCTCGAACCGACGGTGGACGGTTTCCGCAACTACCTGGGCAAGGGCCACCGCCTGCCGGCGGAGTACCTGCTGCTGGACCGGGCGAATCTGCTCACCCTGAGCGCTCCTGAGATGACCGTCCTCGTCGGCGGGCTGCGGGTGCTGAACGCGAACTTCCAGCAGTCCCAGCTGGGGGTTCTCACCGCGAACCCCGGATCGTTGACCAACGACTTCTTCGTGAACCTGCTCGATCTGGGCACCACCTGGACGCCGACGTCCGAGGATGCGGAGACGTTCGAGGGCCGCACGGCTACCGGCGGCGTGTGGACGGGCAGTCGGGTTGATCTGGTCTTCGGCTCGAACTCCGAACTCCGAGCGGTCGCCGAGGTCTACGCCAGTGACGATGCTCAGCAGAAGTTCGTGCAGGATTTCGTCGCCGCCTGGAACAAGGTCATGAACCTCGACCGGTTCGACATCGCCGGTCGGGCCTGATCGCCGGTCGGGCCTGACCGGTCGGGCCTGATCGCCGGTCGGGCCGGACAAGTCAGCTGCTGCCTGCGTGGGGGATCCGGGTCGACGACTGACCCGGGTTCCCCGGCCCGCACCTGACGCCTATCCGGCGGGGGTCTGGAAGTAGTGGCCCTGATCGAGGTCGTCGATCAGTCCGGGTCTGCTCGGCTCCCAGCCGAGCAGGCCCCGGGTCAGGGTGTTCGACGCGGGTGCATCAGCTCCGAAGAAGGCGCCCAACCAGCTGAAGTGCTCGGTGGCCTCCGCCGGCGAAACCGAGATGACCGGCACGCCGAGCCCGCGACCGATCGCCTCGGCGATCACGCGGGTAGGCACGCCCTCTTCGGCGACAGCATGCACCACCGAACCAGCCGCGGCATGTTGCACGGTGAGACCGACCAGCCTGGCGGCGTCGAACCGGTGCACCGCCGGCCAGCGGTTCGTCCCGTCGCCGATGTAAGCCGAAACGCCTTTCTGACGAGCGATTCCTACCAGCGTGGCGACGAAGCCGTGATCGCCGGTGCCGTGCACCGTCGGGGCGAATCGCACCACCGAGGAGCGCAC
>JBBQFE010000077.1:0-9220 GCA_038321605.1 Mycobacteriales bacterium
CGACGTTCAACTCCGACCTGACGTCTGAGGACACGTCGCTGCCGCTCGGTTCGCTCGGTGGCGTGAGTTCAGCGCACTGGCTGGGTATCGAGCCCGTGAACGGCCGCGATATCCTGGCCCGCCTGATCCACGGCGCGCGCACCTCGTTGGTGATCTCGCTGTCGGCAACCGCGCTCTCGCTCTTCATCGGAGTGGGGCTCGGTGTCATCGCCGGCTACTACCGCGGCTGGGTCGACTCGCTCATCTCCCGCTCGATGGACGTCTTTCTCGCCTTCCCCAGCCTGCTGTTCTCCATCGCGCTGCTGGCGATCTTCTCCAACGTCGACCACGTGCTGTTCTTCAAGGGTCAGTCGCTGAACTTCGCGGTGATCATCTTCGTCCTCGGCTTCTTCGGGTGGCCCTACATCGGGCGCATCGTGCGCGGCCAGGTTCTGTCCATGCGTGAAAAGGAATTCGTCGACGCCTCCCGCAGCCTGGGGGCGAGCAATTTTCGGATCATCACCCGCGAGATCCTGCCCAACCTGGTCGGACCGATCCTCGTCTACACCACGTTGACGGTGCCCAACTACATCCTCGGCGAGTCCGGACTGTCTTACCTGGGCGTGGGAATCCAGCCGCCCACGTCCTCGTGGGGCCAGATGTTGTCGGCGGCCGGCCCCTGGTACCAGATCGACCCGCTCTACCTGATCGCTCCCGGCCTGGCCCTGTTCGTCACGGTGCTGGCATTCAACCTGTTCGGCGACGGCCTGCGTGACGCCCTCGACCCGAAGTCCACGCGGTGAACCCCACCGCACCTTGTACTCCCCGGCACGGTGCCGGGAACTGGTCGTCACAAGCGGCCAGCGTCACCCACCAACCGAGAGGGTGGAGAGGAATAGATGAGTAGGAAAAAGAAAGCGGTTTCGTTAGCCGCTCTCGCCGTAGCCGGCACCATGTTGCTGGCTGCGTGCACGAGCAGCTCGAAGACCACGACAACCCCCAAGGCATCGAGTTCGAACGCGAACGGCTCCGACACCAACGTCGCCGCCGCGTTCAACGCAGCCACCACCGGAGTGGTCGGCAAGACCACCAAGACCGGCGGCACGCTCAAGCTGCTGGCAAACGGCGACTGTGATTCCTGGGATCCCGCCAACACGTACTACGCGTGGTGCTGGAACATGCAGCGACTCTTCACGCGCACCCTGGTGGGCTACTCGTCGATCCCCGGCGCGAACAACGTCAAGATCGAGCCTGACATGGCCACTGCGCTCGGCGAGCACAATGCCGACTTCACCCAGTGGACGTACAAGCTCAAGTCGGGCCTGAAGTACGAGAACGGCAACCCGATCACGACGGCCGACATCAAGTACGGCATCGAGCGGCTCTTCGCCACCGACGTGATCTCAGGTGGTCCGAACTCTTACTACCTGGCCTCGATCGACGCACCGGCTGGTTACAAGGGCGTCTACAAGGGCGGCGATCTCGCGTCGATCCTGACTCCCGATGCCAACACCATCACCTTCAAGCTCAAGGTTCCCTACGCCGACTTCGACTACCTGATGTCGCTGCCGGCCGCTGCACCCGTGCCGGCCAAGGTCGAGGGTGGTCCCGGCTTCGTCGGTGACAAGTACACCCTGCACCCGGTCTCCTCGGGCCCGTACAAGATCGAGTCCTACACCCCGAACAAGCAGATCTCCTTCGTCCGTAACACCAACTGGGATCAGGCCACCGACAGCATCCGTAAGCCGCTGGCCGACAAGATCGTCCTGACGATCGACACCGACCCCGATGACGAGGACAAGCAGTTGCAGTCCGGCCAGGCCGATGCCGAGGCAGACGGTGGCGTTCAGTCGACGTTCCAGTCGGCGATCTCGACCACTCCGGACCTGAAGAAGAACGCCGACAACCCGGTCACCGGCTTCACCCGGTACCTGGTCGTCTTCCAGACCGTCAAGCCGCTGGACAACGTTCACTGCCGTAACGCGATCTTCTACGCCATCAACAAGTCCGACCTCCGTCGGGCACGTGGTGGTACCTACGGTGGCGATATCGCCAACACCATGTCGCCTCCGATCCTCGGTGGCTACGACAGTGCTGCCAACCCGTTCCCGACGGGTGCGGACAGCACCGGTGACCTCGCCAAGGCCAAGAGCGAGCTCGCAGCCTGCGGTCAGCCGAACGGCTTCAGCATCAAGGAGGCCTACGTCAACAAGGGTCGTGGCACCTCGGTGTTCGAAGCGACGCAGGTCGCACTCGCCCGCGTCGGCATCAAGGTCGTCTCCGCTCCCGGTGACCAGTCCACCTACTACTCGAAGTTCATCGGTTCGCCGGCGAACATCGTGTCTGCTGGTCTCGGTATCGGCCAGGCCGGTTGGGGTGCTGACTTCCCGACGCCGTACGGCTTCTGGAACTCGATCACCAACGGCAAGGACATCCTGCCGACGGGTAACACCAACTACGCCAGCCTGAACGACCCGGTTGTCAACGGCATCCTCGATGGTGCGACCACCGGCAAGTCCACCGCTGACGACTTCAAGAAGCTCGACGCACAGGTCATGAAGGACGCGGTCATGCTGCCGTACGTTTATGACAAGACGCTGTTCTACCGCAACCCGCGGATGACCAACGTGCGCGTCAACTTCGCGCTGGGTGGCTACTACGATTTCGTCAACGCGGGCACCGCAGACGGTAAGTAAGTCCGTTCTGCAGTACCCCTCGTAGTCAGTTCACTCATCCGGAAGAGGTGAAGATCGAGGTGGCCGGGTCAGGTTCTCCTGACTCGGCCACCATCGGTCGAGCGACATGATCAGATACATCATCCGGCGCCTGATGGGCGCGGTAGTCGTGACCGTCCTGGTCAGTATCGTGACGTTCCTGATCTTCCAGATCGGGCCGACCATCACGAAGGTGTCGCCGGCCTACTACTACGTCGGCAAGGTCCCGCCGGACGCCGCCGGGATCAAGGCCCTCGAGCACCGGTTCGGGTTCGATCTTCCGATCCCGCAGCAGTACTGGAACTGGTTGCACGGCGTGCTGTTCGGCCGGATGGTCGACGATGGTACGAATGCCCCGATCAAGTGCGCGGCACCGTGTCTCGGTTACTCGTTCCGCCAGCACGTCCCCGTCACGCACCTGATCTGGCAGGCGCTGCCCGTCACGATCAGCCTGGCCGTCGGTGCCGCAGTGCTGTGGCTGATCGGCGGCCTCGCGGTCGGCACGATCTCGGCCCTGCGCAAGGGCTCGATCTTCGACCGCGTCGGCATGACGCTGGCCCTGGCCGCGGTTTCGCTGCCGATCTTCTTCACCGGCCCACTGTTGCTGCTGCTCTTCAACTACAAGCTGCACTGGCTGACCAACCTCAACTACGTCGGCATCACCCAGGACCCGGTGCAGTGGCTCAAGACGATGATCCTGCCGTGGATCGCGCTGGCCTTCCTGTTCGCCGCTCTCTACGCACGACTCACCAGAGCGAACATGCTCGAGACCATGAGCGAGGACTACATCCGTACGGCCAGGGCCAAGGGCCTGAGCCGTCGCAAGGTGGTCATCAAGCACGGCCTGCGCGCCGCGCTGACGCCCATCGTCACGATCTTCGGCATCGACTTCGCTTCGCTGATCGGTACCACGGTCATCACCGAGACGGTGTTCAACCTTCGCGGCCTGGGCAAGCTTTCGATTCAGGCGATCCAGTCGCAGGACCTGCCCATCATCCTCGGTGTGACTATCGTGGCTGCTATCGCGGTAGTGCTGGCCAACGTCGTGGTCGACATCCTGTACACAGTGGTCGACCCTCGCGTCAGCTACAGCTAGAAAGAGTGGTGAGCGATCACGTGAGCGTCATGGCTCAAGACATAACGGCCGAACAGGGTCCCGATTCGTCGGCGTACCTCTCCGTCCGTGACCTGCGGGTGCACTTTCCGACCGGGGACGGTCTGGTCAAGAGCGTCGACGGGCTGTCCTTCGACGTGGAGCGGGGCAAGATCCTCGGCATCGTCGGGGAGTCCGGCTCCGGTAAGTCGGTCACCTCGCAGGCCATCCTCGGGTTGCACAAGGGCTCGCAGGCCCAGATCACCGGTGAGATCTGGCTGGACGGCCAGGAGCTGGTGGGCGCCAGCGAGGACAAGATGCGTACCCTGCGCGGCGACAAGATGGCGATGATCTTTCAGGATCCGCTGTCTGCGATGCACCCGTTCTACAAGATCGGCCCGCAGATCGCCGAGGCGTACCTCGTGCACAACAAGGTGTCGAAGTCGGCGGCGAAGAAGCGCGTGATCGAGATGCTGGATCGGGTGGGCATCCCCAACCCGGACAAGCGGTACAACGACTACCCGCATCAGTTCTCCGGCGGCATGCGCCAGCGCGCCATGATCGCGATGGCGTTGGTGTGCGACCCGAAGCTGCTGATCGCCGACGAGCCCACCACCGCGCTGGACGTCACCGTCCAGGCCCAGATCCTCGAGCTGATGAAGGATCTGCAGCGCGAGTTCAACTCGGCGATCATCCTGATCACCCACGACCTCGGGGTGGTGGCTGAGACCTGTGACAGCGTGGTGGTCATGTACGGCGGCCAGTGTGTCGAGACGGGTGCGGTGGACGACATCTTCTACCACCCGGAGATGCCCTACGCGTGGGGGCTGCTCACCTCGATGCCGCGGATGGACCGGACGAGGCAGGAACGCCTGCTGCCGATCCCCGGCCAGCCGCCGTCGCTGATCCAGGTCCCCCGGGGCTGCGTGTTCAACCCGCGCTGCCAGTTCAAGGACCGCGTCGGCGGAGACAGCTGCACCACCGTGCGGCCGGATCTGCTGCCGACGCCGGGCGGCAGCGCGGGCCACAAGGTCAGGTGCCACATCCACCCGGATGAGCGCGCCAGGATCTTCACCGACGAGATTCAGCCCTCGCTCTAGCCGACGCTGTAGCCAACCAGGAGATATGTAGCTTCGATGAGCACGCACAGTATGTCCGCCGCCGGCGACGACTCCGCCCTCGCCGGTGCCGACGAGAACGCCCTGCTTCAGGTTCGCAACGTCAAGAAGTACTTCCCCATCCGCCGCGGCGTGATCTTCCAGAAGCGGGTCGGCGACGTCAAGGCAGTCGATGGGGTGTCCTTCAGCGTCGGCGCCTCGGAAACCCTGGGACTGGTGGGGGAGTCCGGTTGCGGCAAGTCGACCACCGGCCGGGTGTTGACCAAGCTGCTCGACCCCACTTACGGCGACATCATCTTCAACGGCCGCAATATCGCAGGTTTGTCCCGCGGGGACATGCGTCCGCTGCGCCGTGACGTGCAGATGATCTTTCAGGACCCGTACTCGTCCTTGAACCCACGGCACACGATCGGCACCATCGTCGGTGCGCCGTTCCGGATCCAGAACACCAAGACCGAGGGTGGCATCAAGGCCGAGGTCCAGGGCCTGATGGCCAGGGTCGGCCTGAACCCGGAGCACTACAACCGCTACCCGCACGAGTTCTCCGGTGGACAGCGGCAGCGCATCGGCATCGCGCGGGCGATCGCACTGCGTCCCAAGCTGATCGTCTGCGACGAGCCGGTGTCGGCGCTCGACGTGTCCATCCAGGCCCAGGTGGTCAACCTCCTGGAGGACCTGCAGAACGAGTTCGGCATCGCCTACATCTTCGTCGCGCACGACCTGTCGGTGGTCCGTCACATCTCCGACCGGGTCGCCGTGATGTACCTCGGCAAGATCATGGAACTCGCCGACCGGGACACGCTGTACTCGGCACCGCTGCATCCGTACACCCACGCGCTGATGTCGGCCGTGCCGGTGCCGGACCCGCACAAGGAGAGCCGCCGCGAACGGATCCTGCTCAAGGGCGACCTGCCCAGCCCGATCAATCCGCCGTCGGGCTGTGTGTTCCACACCCGGTGCCCGAAGTTCCGTGAGCTGCTGTCCGAGGACGAGAAGCACCGCTGCACCACCGAGATCCCAATGCTGGAGATCAAGACCGCCGATCACTTCGCGGCCTGCCATTTTCCCGAGGCGCGTGGCGACATCGCTGCGGCCGAGGACGCCGGCGTGGACGGCACCACGACGGCCGTCGCCTGAACTACCGCGCTGCTGGTGACCCGAGCGCAGTAGTAGGTTTGGCCGCGTGAGCGTGCCGGTGGACAGCGTTTCAGCGCAACGCCGACTGCTGCTCGTGCACGCCCACCCTGACGACGAGACGATCGGCACCGGCGCAACGATGGCGGCGTACGTCGCCGCCGGTGCCCAGGTAACCCTGGTGACCTGCACGCTCGGGGAAGAGGGCGAGATCCTGGTGCCTGAGCTGTCGCAGCTCGAGGCCGACCAGGCTGACCAGCTCGGTGGCTGGCGGATCGGTGAGCTGGCCCGGGCGATGGCGGAGCTGGGAGTCACCGATCACCGGTTTCTCGGTGGCGCCGGGCGGTTCCGGGACAGCGGCATGATGGGCAGCGCCTCGAACGAAAAGCCGCGCGCGTTCTGGCGCGCGAATTCGGACCGGGTGATCTTCTACGACGCCGTGCTGGCACTGGTGGAGATCATCCGCGAGGTTCGGCCACAGGTGGTCATCACGTACGACGACGTCGGCGGTTACGGCCACCCCGACCACATCATGGCGCACCGGGTGACGATGGCGGCGGTGGCTGCCTCGGCCTCGGTCTCGGGCAGTACCGGTTTCATCCGGTCGGGTGGCGCGCCCTGGCAGGTATCGAAGCTCTACTGGACGGCCATGCCCCGCACAGTGATGGCTGCGGGTCTGCAGCTGTTGGAGCAGAGCCCGGATTCGCCCTTCACCGCACCGGATCTGTTGCTGGAGCCGCCGCCGGTGGTCGAGGACCACCTGGTCACCACCTGCATCGATGCTGCAGACTTCGTCAAGATGAAGGAGGCGGCATTGGCGCAGCATGCGACCCAGGTCACCGTTCACGGTTCGTTCTTCGCCCTGTCCAACAACCTCGGGCAGTTGACCTCCGGCGTCGAGTACTTCCGGTTGATCCAGGGTGAGCCTGGCGGTCCGCTCGACGAGTACGGCCGCGAGTCGGATCTGTTCGGCGGCATCGACCTGACCGAGCGGGCCTCGTCGTGACCGAGACGCCCCGCCGGGCGACTGGTCCAGAAATCGCTCGAACCCCGCTCGGAGCGGGCAGCGTGGACATCGACAGCGACGAGTTCGGAGTGGCCGCCGCCCGCACCGTCGGGCACGACCTGCCCGCGTGGGCAAGGGCGATCGGGCTGGTGTTCTACGGCATCGCCGGCGCGTTGTCGGCGGTGATCGAAATTTTGTTGATACCCATCCGGCACGGCACCGTCTACATACCGGTGGCGGTGGTCCTGGCGGTGGCCAGCAACATCGTGCTGCCGCGGCTGTCCCGAAATCTGGCCGGCTCGACCATCGGAGCGCTGCCGCCGGTCATCATGTGGATCCTGGTCACGATCACCTTGCAGAGCAGTCGTCCTGAGGGCGACGTGCTGGTTCCCGGTGGCGGCAGCATCCAGTACGTGTCCTACGGGGTGATGCTCGGCGGGGTGTTCACCGGGCTTATCTCGGTGCTGGTCGCCGGTGGCCGCCGACGGTAGTGATACCGATGGTGTTCCCGGTATCCCAAACTCCCGTAGAGCGCCCCCGCGGCGGCATTCGTCTCCTCCACCTGCAGGTAGGCCCGGCTCGCGCCCTGAGCGATCGCCCAGCCCTGCAGCGCGCGCATGACGGCACTGCCCAGTCCCTGCCGGCGGTGGGTGTCTGACACCTCCAGCGCGGTCACCCCGAGCCACCCCTCGTCGACGACGCCCCGCGCGATGGCCACCGTCCGCCCGTTGCTGCGAACGGTGGCGAACCGCACCGTTTCGTGCCTGCCCAGCAGGGCCAGTGCCGCAGCAGAAAGCACACCGTCGCGGGCGTGATACCCCGCCCGCCAGTCGCCCGTGATGTCGGGTTCCAGCTCGACCCGGGGGCCGCCGGACTGCTCGTCCGGCCCGCGCAGGCTGCGCGTCAACATCACCGTCGGCGCGTGCACCTGCCAGCACCGTCTGGCAAGTTCGGCATCGAGCAAACCCCGGGCCGGAAGGGGCACCAGAACCTGCACCGGAAGCGACCGGTCGGTGTAGAAATCGGCCGCGACATCGAGCACCGCCTCCAGCGGGCCGGCGGGGGTTCCGAGCGGCAGGGCCGAGTTGGCGCGTGAGGTCCAGCCCGCGTTCGCGCGCAGCACCCACCCGTCCACCGTGGCGACATCGGCCGAACGCCAGCCCAGCGCGGCGATGCGCTGCAGCTGCAGGATCTTGCCACGGTCCGGGGCCACCAGGCGTGCTGCCACGAGGCTGTCCACCGGCACCCGGACATCACCGTTGCGCCCCGACACGGTGGCCACTCCGTCCGACCAGGACGTCAACTCGCCCACCACATCGCTGAAAGGGGCACCGTCGGGCTGGCCGGCCCTGCGGAATCTGAGCACGACGCGGCGACCCACCGCACTGTCATCCATCACGACCGGCATACTAGGCGGCGGCAGTATTCGTTTCGGGAGGACTCGAAGTGACCTATGTGATCGCAGAACCCTGCGTCGACGTGCTGGACAAAGCCTGCATCGAGGAATGTCCGGTTGATTGCATCTACGAGGGTGGCCGGATGCTCTACATCCACCCCGACGAGTGCGTGGACTGCGGCGCGTGCGAGCCGGTCTGCCCGGTGGAGGCGATCTTCTACGAAGACGACCTGCCGGACAAGTGGCGCGAGTACACCCAGGCCAACGTCGACTTCTTCGATGACCTCGGCTCGCCGGGTGGCGCGTCGAAGGTCGGCAGGACCGAATTCGACCCGGGTTTCATCGCGGCCCTGCCGCCCCAAGCCGCCGACCACTGAGCCAGCGGTGCGGGTCCACTTCCTGACCCACCCCGAGGTCACGATCGAGGCCGATGTGCCGGTGATCGACTGGAGTCTCAGCGACCGCGGTCGGCAACGTGCGGTGCTGGCCAACCCGGCGCTGACCGGGGTCCGTGCGCTGTTCAGCAGCCCCGAGGTCAAGGCCGAGCAGGCGGCACACCTGATCGGCCAGGAACTGGGGCTCGAGCTCACCCTCGTCGGCGGGCTGGCGGAGCTGGACCGACGCTCCACCGGCTACCTCGCGGAGCCGGACTTCTGGGCGAACTACGACGAATTCCTGGCCCGTCCCTCGCACAGCGCGCGGGGCTGGGAAACCGCCGAGGACGCCCAGCGAAGAATTGTCGAGACCGTGCGCTCCCTGGTCGCGGAGGTGGCGGCAGAC
>JBBQFE010000078.1:0-9184 GCA_038321605.1 Mycobacteriales bacterium
CTTCACCATCGCCAGTCGGGCTGGGTTCGGTCCGGACGACGGACTCGATTCGCTGCTGGCCGACACCCCGATCCCGGCGAACTTCGACTTCTTGTCCATCGACGTCGACGGACACGACGTACACATCTGGGCGGCGGTCACCGCGTATCGGCCGAAGGTGATATGCATCGAATTCAATCCGACGATGCCGACCGATCTGGTTTATGCTCAGGCGCTGGATGGTCACGCGGTGACCGGAAGTAGCGTGCGGGCCCTCGTGGACGTTGGCCTCAAGCAGGGCTATGAACTGGTCGCGGTTCTCGGAGTCAATGCGTTCTTCGTGGAACAAGGGTATTTCCCGGCCATGAAGGTCTCCTCCAACGACCCCGCCACGCTTCGTACGGACGAGACGCTGGTGACACACATCTTCAGCGGGTACGACGGGACCGTCCACCTTGCCGGCAACCAGACCCTGCCGTGGCACCACGTTCGGCTGAGACCATCGACCGTGCAGGCGATCCCGCGCTGGTTGCGGCGTTTCCCCAGTGACTACGCACGCTCGCAGATCGTCGGCCTCGGCTTGTTCCTGGCGATCACCGACCGAAGGGAGCTTTGGCGGTGGATCCGGGCCCGACGCGCCCGCAGTCGGCTGTCGGACTGAGTATGGTGGGCCGCACACCGGCACACGGTCGATCAAGACCATTCCCAGCGATGGGAGAGATCCTGGGGCGGAAGGTTCCGATGTGACCGCGACGGAGTCCACCGATTCGCCGCCCATGCGGCATCTGGCCTCGCTCGACGGCGTACGCGCCTTCGCCGCCTACATCGTGATCGCCACGCATGTCGCCTTCAACACAGGTGTCTCGGGTGGCCAGAGCCCCGCGGGGCCGCTGCTCGCACGGATGGATTTCGGTGTGGCGCTGTTCTTCGCGTTGTCGGGTTTTCTCCTGTTCAAGCCTTTCAGCGCGGCGCTGCTGGACCATCGGAACCTGCCTGCCACCACCGCGTACCTGCGGAGAAGAATGCTGCGCATCCTGCCCGCGTACTGGATCAGCGTCATCGTCACGCTCAGCTTCCTGACGACGGGGCCCAGCACCGTCAAGGACTGGTTGAGCTACCTGACCCTGACTCAGACCTACACCGGACACGACTTAAACCCGTACCTGACACAGATGTGGACGTTGGTGACCGAGCTCAGCTTCTACTTTCTGCTGCCGGTGCTTGCCTTCGCGGCGAAGTGGGTCGGAGGTGCCAGCCGCCGCGCCGCGGGTCAATGCGCGGTCATCGCGTTCCTGTTCGCGGCTGCACTCGTGTCGAACATCGTCATCCACACGATCGCGGGCGAGCGCACTCAGGCGCTCTTGTGGTTGCCGGTGTATCTGGACTGGTTCGCCCTCGGCATGGTGCTCGCCCTCCTGAGTGGTCTGTCGCCACGCCTGCCGGGACCGCACAGACTGTTCCACGACCTCGCGTCCTCGCCGTCGACCTGCTTCGCGATCGCCTTCCTGGCGTGGTTGCTGTCCACCCTGCCGCTGGGTGGTCCCCGGGATCTGAGCGGGTTCACCCCCTGGCAATGGACGACCCACCACTACCTCTACGCAGTCGCGACGTTCTTCCTGCTGCTTCCGCTGGCCATCGGCGACGTTCAGGTGCCGCGCCGTGTCAGCCCCGTTCTCCGATGGTTCGGCGAGGTGTCGTACGGGATCTATCTCTGGCACGTCGCGCTGATGTTGTACATCCAGCGCCAATTCGGTTGGCCCACGTTCGGCGGGCATTTCGCCGAACTCCTTCTGGCCACCGCTGCGCTATCAACCCTGATTGCTGCAGGAAGTTGGCACTGGATCGAGCGGCCCCTCTTGCGGCGCTTCTCCGCTGGTCGGGCCGGCCGGCAGCCGTCTGGACAGCATCAGCTCGAGGGACAGCAACCCCAGCGCCTGGCAGCCAGAAGTGAGCGAGAAGGGGTGCAGGCTACCGGCGGGGTGGGCGGCGTCGAGGACGCCCGCAACCACTAGGCAGCCAGGCCCGCCCCATGGCGGTACGCGCTTGGAAATCGCAATGGCTGCCACGCCTATCAGCAGCCCCGCCACGCCGCCCAACAGCGCCCCGGCCAGCAGCATGGCGAACATAGCGAAGCGGCGGGTGAGGCTGGCCTCCGCGAGCGCCGGAGCTCGGGTCCGCCGCCTGCTCGGCAGGATCGCGCCTACGACCAACAGCAACCAAGCCCCGATGCCCAGGCCCAACGCGTAGCTGAACAGCCGCTGCGGCGTGAAGCTGAGTGACAGCACGCCTGAGCTGCCCGCCGGTATTAGGTATCCCTGTTCCCAGCCGTCCACCATCACCCCTGCGAGCGGGTGTCCTCCCAGGCTGGCCAGCCAGCCATCGCTGTAGTTCTCTCGAACAACGAGGATGCGAGTCTCAGCCACGCTCGGAACAAGAATGTGCCGTCGGGTGTCGCCCCAGTCGCCGACGACCTGAACCGCGGGCGGCGCGCTGGCTGCGGCGCCAAGGTAGGCGGACGGGTCGGCAAGTCGGAGGCTGACCGGTCGAGCCCACCCCGTCGATTCCAGGCGCACCCGGACCGGTCCGGCCGGAAGTCGCACCGAAGCGTCGGCACACGGCTGCGCGACGACCGGCTGACCCGCCAGCACCTGAGCCGATGCAACGTCGGTCAGCCCGAGCTGGATGCGGGTCCCGTTCACCTCGAGCGCAGGGCCGAGCACACACGCCACCGAGATCGAGGATGGCACCCTGGCCCTGGGCGGCTGCTTCCCGACCAGCGCTATCTCCCCGATTCCCACCGGCAGCAGCCGGGCCTGCAGAGTCACGGAATCGGTGCTCACCCGCAGCGAGCTGGACAGGACGGTCACCTGTAACGAGCTCAGGCGGCGCGCAGCCGGGAAGCGGATCACCCCCGACGGAGGAACCACAGATTCGACGTCCAGTCCGGCCGCTTGGACGCGAACCTGGACCGGGCTGCTCGTGGCGCCGCCGAGAATGGATGAGATGTGCACCCCGGTCAGCTCGGCCGGCGGGAACGAGAGCTTGATGGAGGGCGTCCGATCGGTGGAGGCCGGCACCCAACCGGTGCTAGGTAGGCCGTCCACCGCAGCCCCGGCACGTTCGCGGGGGTCTGTGGAGTCCTCGCTGGACGCGGTCGCACCGATCGGGTTCCCCGCATCCAGCAGGGCGTTGGTGGCCAATCCGGGCAGCAGTCGATAGGTTGCCACGGTGCGGAAGTCGTTCGCGCGTTTCAGGGAGAAGCTGCGGTCCAGCGCATCGTCTTCCTCCCCCGCCGCGGCCCAGGAGGGGTCACACACGGCGGCGCCGTCGGCGGTTGCACACTGGCTGCGGTACCCGGACGCTGCGGTGAATGCGATCACGTCCGGTTGCTGCGGACCGGAAACGGCCAGCGTGCGGGTCGCGCGGACGCCGGGAACCGTGAGGTCAGCGATCCCGAACCCCCAGGGATTTCCGGGGTCATCGCGGGTTTCGCTCACCGTGAGTCGCAGCGTGCTCGTGGCGCCCTTCGGCAGCGAGATCCACTGCCTGCCGCCGTTCGGCTCGACGGTGTCCAACTGCGACCCGCGGTCTGTGCTGACGAGGATCGTGGACGGGTACTTGCCCAGGGTGGGGGCCAAGGTTAGGTATGCCCCGTCGGCCGAATTCGGGGCACTGAACGCGATTTCGAACCATTGACCCGAAGCGCCACCGAACGCTCCGCTGTACCAGGAGGTTCCGGGGTCGCCGTCCACGGCCGCGTACGCGTTGTGGGCAGGACTCCGATTGACGTACGCGTTCGCATCCGACCCGGACGACGACGCGGCGAGGCCATCGATCCCGACGTACTTGACGGTCGACAGCACCTGGTCGCGCGGACCCAGATAGTCGTGCGCCGCTCGAACATCCGGGAACGGATCGGTGGCCGTCATCGTGGCTGAGTAGCTCGAGACTCTGGAGAAGGACGCTGACCTCCGGCGTATCCCGTCAGTCAGGACGCTTTGGGACTGTTCTGAGATCCCACTGTCCCCCGCACCGTTCTCGAAGATGACCGGACGGGAGTCGCTAAGTCCCGCCGAAACAAGGTCTGGAAGCTTGTCTGCGGCACCGTTGGCCAACACCACGTCGGACTGCTGCAGGATCGAGACCTGACCCGTCCACGCCGAGTTGGCGTAGATCTCCACGCTGCCGCCGGGCCTGACCAGCCCGAGGTCCACCAGACGGTTCGGATCAGCAGAGCTCAGGTCCGGTCCGAACTGCGCCACCTTGGACAAGCCCGGGGTGTTGTCGACGGTGGCATGGACGAAGCGCAGCGGGGTTGCGTTCGAGGCGGAGGTGTCGAGGTCGTTTCTCACGATCAGATATCGAATTCCAGCCCGCGCCAGCACCTCGGGAAGAACGGGATCGGGCTGTGCCGTCGCGATTCGGGCCTCGATCGAGTCGAGGAGGCGAATGTAACCCGGTTGGGCGAACGGAACCTGATCGCGCGAGGACCAGGGGGATTCCGCGACCGGCTGCAGCGCATCCTCCCGGGAGGATCCCCAGACATACACGGGCTGCCCGGCGCCGGGCACCACCAATGCCCGCCCCTGGGCAGCCTCATGTGCCTTCAGCCACTGCGCGGTCTGGGTCCACCACGTCGGCTCATTGACCACCCGAGTGCGAGCTGCCAGCCGATTCGTGAGAGCCGGGCTGACCGCCACCAGTCCCACCGCCAGCAACGTGGTCACGAGTACAGCACGTGGGTACACCACCAAGCCGCCGGTGACGCGCCCCATCTTCAGCCGGCGGGGCACCCGCGTGCCGAGGGCACCCAGCGCGTGCCCGGCGCCAATGGCTAGCGGCAGGCGCAGAATCGGATCACCCTTGTGGACGTTACGGAATGCGTTGAGGGGCCCATCCAGCAAGGCTCTGAGCTCAGTCGCGAAGGGCGGTCCGACGGTGGACACGTGCCCGAGTGTGACGAACGCGAGACCCAGCACCAGGCAGCTACCGAGAAACAGCAGGTGCGGAGCAGATCGCTGGGCCAGTCCCCAGACGCAGAGGGCAACCACGATGGTCGTCGCCACGATCGCGGGGGCCGCCCGCACCAGTACCCACGCTCCGGGCCACTCCGATGGGCCCAGGTACGCCTGCCAGTGATCGACCCCGCGCAGCGTTGCCAGCAGGCTGGTGCTGCGCGTGGTGCCGCGACTTGACTCGATCCAGTCCAAGAATCGAGGGCTGTATCGGCCCACCAGCGTCAGCGGAACCGCCCACCACATCGTGGAAAGGAGGACCGACAGCGTCCACCACCCCATCAGCGCCCGTCGGCGTGAACCGCGAGCTCGGGTGAGCAACCACAACGCGGGTACCGGAAGGATGGCCAGCGTCGCACTCGCGTTGATACCACCGGCGAAGAGCAGCGCGATCCCCGAGCGTGCTGCGGCCCGGCGTGGTGACCCCTCCCTGGCACCTTGTACGAGCGGAATCAGCGTCCACGGAAGGGCGACCATCGGCAGCAGCTCCGACGAGATGGTCATCAGCTCGGCGAGCATCCGGGGGCACAACGTGTACACGAGAGCAGCGCCGACCCGTGGATAGAAGCCGGGGACACCCAGTTCCCTGGCCAGGCGAAGAACACCGAGGAACGCAGCCACCACCAGCAGCGACTCCCAGCTGCGCTGGATCACCCACGGCTCGAGCCTGACGAGGTGACCGACCACGAAGAACGGCCCCATCGGAAACAGGTACCCGTACGCCTGGTCCTGAACCTGACCGGCGTTCGCAGTGGGGTCCCACAGCTGAAGGGATCGTTGTAGGAACCGGTACGGCGAGACCAGCAAGTCGAGTTTGGTGTCGGCGGCCTCCGAGCCCGACGCCTGGGAGAACACAACCACCGTCAGACCCAGGCAGATCGCGAAGATGCGCGCACGCTGTACGACGAACGCCTCTCCTCGGTTAACCCGTTTAGTCTCGCGGCGCACCCGAGAAAGATACCGGCTTCGGCGCAGCCGCCCTGATCCTCTCCACAATTTCGGCGCCTTCGCGAATTTGTGAGTGCGAACCGTCAGCGTTCGATTCGCCGCAGGCCACCCGTGGGCGTCCACCATTCGACCACCAGCATCGTCCCGGCGGCGTTGAGGTGCGTGTGCACGACTTCGAGGATCTCGGCGCTGAACCGGTCGCCGTCGGCGTTGTCACCCGTCGGCGAGGTCACGATGGCCCGACCGGAGACCTTCACCTCGCCCGGCCACTGCGCCTCTGAACCCTCGACCGGGTCGATCGTCGCGCCGTGCAATGCGAACCGGGGATCCCGGATCAGGTCGGCACCCTTGCGCGAATCGGGCATGGATCCGAAGGTCAGCTCGCCGTTGTCGAAGGCGGCCTCGATGCCGGAGATCCGCGGCGCCCCATCAGCGCGCAGGGTGGCAATCGTCTTGTGCCGGTGCGCATCGAGCAAACCGCGCACACGCTTGGCAAACTCGGGCTCCGCAAGCTCGACGTCCCGCCATGCCGCCATCCCGCACCCCTTGTCCGACGTCCCGGCTGCCTTGCCCGCCTGCTTGCCCGCTGCCATTTTGGGCTGCCTTGCCCGCTGCCTTCCCGGGCGCTTTCGTCAGCGGCCGGCGCCCGGACCGCCTGCCGCAGCCGGCAGTTGCCCGAGTTGATGTTCCCAGCCGGCGCGATGGTCGCCGATATGGCTCGCGGGCAGTCCGCGGTGGGTGAGGACGACCATCGTGTCATCACCGTCCGGGGTCAGCACGACCTCGATGGTCGAACTGCCGGGCGGCAACGCCGCGTCGCCGGGAATGCCCCAGCTGAACACGACCCGGTACGGGGGTTCGACGGTGAGGTAGGCACCGGTGGCGACGACGTCGCCCATGCCGAGCGAGAACAGTCCGCCCGGCCGCGGGTCGAGCTCTGCCCGGTCGCCGATCCAGGCCACGATGAGCGCGGGGTCGGTGAAATACGGAAAGACGACCTCGGGGGGCGCCTTGATGTGCTCGGTTGCGACGATGAAGTCGTTGCGGATCTCGGCGGTCACGGCTGCCTCTTCGGTGGTCGGGGATGCGCAGTTTCGACGGCCTGCTTCAGCCGGCCGAGGGCGTCGGGCCAGAACTCGGAGAGCAGTTGGCGCACCGGTTCGAGCGCCTCGTGGTGTAAGGCGTAGAGGCGACGAGTCCCCTCGCGGCGCTCGGTGAGCAGTCCGGCCTGTTTGAGCACACCCAAATGCTGGCTGACCGCCTGCTGAGTGAGGCTGAAGGCCGCCGCGATCTGACCCGCGGGCAACTCTCGCTGCTGGACGAGCCTGAGGATCTGCCGACGGTGCGGGTCAGCGAGCGCCCGCAGCACCGCATCCGTTGCCGCCGGATCCGCTGCCGGTGTCTGCTGGGCCATGGTGTGAGTTTCTCAGGAACCGAACGGCGTGCCGGTACCGGTCCGGGCGAGGGTCTCGATGCTCGTCATGAAATAGGTCCAGCCGGCGAAGCAGTCGTCCCAACACGCGAGCTGCGGGCTCAGGCCGGCGTGCCTGAACCGGAGCTCGGTACGGGTCCCGGCCGGAACGATGTCGAACTCGATCCGCGTTCCGAGCCATTCCTGGGTATGGGCGGTGGGTGTGGTCCCGGCGACCTCGACAGGCTCCCAGACCACGCGCGCAGGACCGGCCTCCAGCACCCGCACCGCGTTGACGCCGTGCTCGCCGAAACTGGTGATCAGGGTGCCGCCGACGGAGCCATCCCCCTCGCTCGGACCCCACCACCGGCTGACGCCCGCGGCCGACGTGAGCAGGTCGGCCAGCTCGTCGGGACTGATGGGAAGTGTGAGGACCTCGGTGAATCCCCCGCTGCTGGTGCTGGGGCTGGTGCTGGTGTCGGGGGTGGTGCTGGTGGTCATTTCGTTCTCCCTTGACATTTCACAAGTGATCGCTTGTACAAGCGCTTGCCTGTGATGTTAGGCAGGACGAGGTTGGCTGTCAAGGACGTCATCGTCGCCATCGCCGGTGGCTTCCTCGCGCAGCCCGCGGTGCGCCTCGGCCACCGCCTGCAGCTGCCGGTCCGACCCGGTCTCCAGACCGATGACAGCGTTACTGGCAGCGGGCATCGCACGCAGAATCTCGTCCAGCTTCCGCTGCGTGGCAGATTGCTGACGGGCCTGGGTGTGTTGGATGACGAACACCATGGCCAGCGTCAGCGCCGCGACCACAGTCTGAAAGATCAGTTCCAACCGGCCGGGAAAGCCGCCGAAGACGCTGTAGATCACCCAGATCACATCGACCGTGACGATCGTGAGCGCCACGGCCGGGTGCGACAGGCCGCGATCGAATGCATGCAGCAGCTGGCTGTCCGGTCGTCGCTGCGGGCGAGGCCGAGTCACGATCGTGCACCCATCATTGCTCTCCTCCGAAACAAACTGCCCGCTCGCCGAGTCGATGGGTACATCCAGTGTGGCCCATCGAGCCCAAACCCCTACGCTCGAGGATGGTTGCCACCGTCGTCGCGACCATCCCCGGTCGCCCAGGAACGGAGTTGCATGCCGAATACGTCACTCCGCTGGTTGTTCGGCGATCAGCTCGGCCCGCATTTTGTGGACCATCCCGATCAAGAGGTGCTGCTGATCGAGTCGAAGCGGGTGTTCGCACGCCGCCGGTTCCATCGTCAGAAGGCCCACCTGGTGCTGTCGGCGATGCGGCACCGGGCTGCTGAGCTCGGCGATCGATGCACCTACGTCCGCGCCGACTCCTACGGCCCGGCGGTGCGTGCAGCCGCCGCTTCGGCAACGTTTCCTGCGGCAAGCTCCGGTGCGGCGACGGTGTCCTCGGGGGTGTCGGTCTGTCATCCGACCAGTCGCGCCGCGCTGAAGCTGGTGCGTGATCTGCCGGTCGAGGTCCTCGATGCCCGCGGCTTCGTCACGACGTTCGCCGAGTTCGCCGAATGGACCAACGCTCGCGGCAGGCGGCGGCTGCTGCTGGAGGACTTCTACCGTCGCAGCCGGCGCGAACACGGCCTGCTGATGGACGGGGATCAACCGACCGGCGGTGCCTGGAACTTCGATCACGACAACCGCTTACCACCTCCCAAGAGCGGGCGGCTCGAGGTGCCGCCGCCGTGGTGGCCGACCGAGGACGACATCGACGACGAGGTTCGCCGGGATCTTGACCGCTGGGAACGCGATGGGCAGGTCAGTTTCCTCGGCGAGGACGGTCCACGCCGCTTCGCCGCCACCC
>JBBQFE010000079.1:0-9171 GCA_038321605.1 Mycobacteriales bacterium
ACATCAACAACCAAAGGTGGCCCCATTTTCAATCGGCACAACTGGTCCTGTTTTCAGTCGGCATTGACAGACCCGCGTCTGGGCGTCACGATCGAACATGCATCGCACTCAATTTCAGGATCGGCCAGAAACGCGACGGAAGCCGGCGTCCGGGGGCGCGAGGTTGGGCAATCCTAAATGCAAGCTCGTATTGAACACCATGTCGACGTCTTCCGCTTGGCGTGGGCCTCGTTGGTCAATCTCAACGCCATTGGTTGCAGGCGTCCCCCTGCTTGGCCGCGTTGGTTGTGACGGTTGCTTGCGGTCCTGATGTTGCACGACCGTCGCAGGTGACCTGAAGCCCCGTCCGCAGGCGGTGCCACAACAGCGTCGATGACAGCCGCGCCATCTCACCTCACCGCAACCGCTGACGGCCCTATGCTCTTTAAGCCACCAACCCGGGTGCCCCCCGTTGCCGGGTTGGTGGCCCGACCCGGAGGTGACAGCGCCGCCCCCCTTGACGGTGACTCTGCGGACACACATGATCACCAGATTGCATCTTGCCCTTTGGACATGCCCGGTCCACGATGTTGGACGACGGCAGGGCGCAAGGCAGGTCCGAGAGGGAAGTCCGGATTGCGGGGACCTGGACGGCCTGACCGTCTCGCACGTCGGGGCCATCGCACCGCGGGCTGCCGGGGGGCATGGTCGGCGGAAGATCGGCGGCCCCGACGTGCAACAACGACAATGGCCCGCGCTCCGTTGCGCGGGGTGGGGACGTTTCGTGCCGTGTGCTGGTCGCCAAAAATTTCCGCGACCTGGTCGCCCAGCGAACAGTTCGACACGCCCGTGCGGTTCCGATGGACTTGGAAGGAATCGCGATGAGCATTCCTGATTGAGGCTGGGCTCCCGCAGTCTCCCGTCCTTGGTAGTGCCAGGCCGAGTCTCTCGTGCAGCCCGCTCTAAAGAATGAAGTCGTTCCCGGGTTAGGGGTTTTGACTTGTCCTTACGGGTGGCATTCGTTCACCAGATCCTCGGCCGGGTCGGGGACAACAGCGCAGTCAGGTGTGATCTGGGGTTCAGGCGGGGTGGCTGGATACCAGGCTGGCGAAGGCGATGACGTTGTCGCGATAGTTGCCGGTGCTGCTGTCGAACGAGCCGCCGCAGGTGACCAGTCGTAACGCTGAGTAGCTGGTCTGGCCGTAGACCAGGGCGGTGGGAAACTGGTTCTTGGGGTACTCGGCGACCCGGTCGACGCGGAATACCGCGACCGTGCCGTCCTGGCGTCGCACGTTGACCTGGTCACCGGGGTTGAGCGAGCCGAGCCGGTAGAACACCCCGGCGCCGTAGGCGGCCGAGTCGACGTGGCCGAGCATGACCGAGGCCCCCAGTGATCCGGGGGTGGCCGACAGCTCGTACCACCCGGCGACCGAGTTACGGCTTAACGGCGGGGTTTGCACGGTGCTGTCGGGGTTCAGCCCCAGATCCATCACGGTGGTGTCGACTCCGATCGTCGGGATGCTCAGCCGCACCGGGGCCGACGTCGGCAACGACAGCCCGGACCGCAACGGCGGCAGATCGGGTTTGGTGGGCGGTGCGACAGTGGGTTTAGGCACCACATGGGGCTTGCTACCCGGCGGGCGCGAGGTGCTAGAAGGTGTGAGCGCGGCGGCGCTGATGTCCGGCAGCGGGGCGGCCTGCGCTGATCGTGATGGTCGCGGCGGGTGGTGCTGTTCGCTCAGGCTCAGGACCGCCATGGTGGTACCTGCGACCGCGAGGGCCACCGCGAGCACGAGGAACAGCCGTCTGCGGACACACACCGCCTGCTCACGTCCGGCGGTGGCGGTCACGGCAGGGTCGCCGAGGGCGTCGTCGTGGTCAGGCTCCGACACAAGCTTCCTTTCCGAACGATGCGGTCACCGGCCGTGACGGATCGAGCCCGATCAGGGCCGCCGCGAAAGCGGTCCTGATCGGGCTCAAGGTGAACCTGACACCGCTCAGCCGGTCATCGAGTCCCGACGGCGCCGCGCCACCGCCATCGAGCCGGCGGCGAGGATCATGAGCATGATCCCGAAACCGAGCAGGGTCCGGTGTTGCAGGCCCGAGGTCGAACCGCCACCGGTGTTCGGTGCGCCAACCGGCGTCGGGGTGAACGCCGCGGTCGCCAGGCCGGTGCCGGGCACGGTCTGGAAGAACAGGAAGATGTTCGTCGGGACCTCGAGCACACCGTTGGCCGGATCGGCTTCCAGCTTCTTGACCTCTGCGTAGCTGTGGGCGCGGGTGATGAGCGCGAACGACGCGGGGTTCGTGACACCGATGACCGTCACCGGCCACCATTCGGGGTTGTTGTTGTTGCGGTCGGTGATGATGTGGTCGTGTCCCGGAAGCGCGAAGTTGGCCAAGGCGCTTGCCGGTGCACCGAGGGTCGAGGCCAGCCGCGAAAGATCAGCCGACATCGGGTGATCGATGCACGGCAGACCCGTGGGGCACTGCAGATCGTTCACCGGCTGCTTGAACAACGGTGTCGGTATGTACAGCGGGTCGGTGTATTGCGCAGAGGTGATATCCGGCGGCACCTTGTTGGGCTTCTGACCGGCCTCGCACGGGTTGGCACCGGACTTCTGCACGGAGGTGTCACAGAAGTACGGGGCTGAGTACAGCAGGTTGACGTTCGAGCCCTGAGCGGTGTTCGCGTCACCGATCCAAGCCCGGGTCTGTCCCAGGTAGTCCTTCGGATTGTTGCAGCCGGTGTCGCTGGTGCCGCAATCCTTCTTCAGGTTGTCGATCGCCTGGCCGTTGGCCGCGGCCGGCGGCGCCTGGTCGAAGTTCTTGTTGGCGTCAGCCGGACTGACGTGGCCGGGCAGTGCCTGGAACCACAGGAACACGTTCGTCGGAATCTCGCCGGTGACACCGGAGTTGGGCTTTCCTTCCAGCGCCTGCATGGTGGCGTAGTTCTTCGCGGTGGTGATCGCGGTCCAAGCGGCCTGGCTGGTCACACCGACAGCCACCACCGGCCACCACTCGGGCTGGTCGCTGTTGCGGGTCGTGATGATGTGATCGTGGCCGGGGAGCATCGCGTTCTGCACCGACGCAGGTGTCGGCGCACCGGGTAGGGCGCCGGCGATCCTGGACAGATCGATGGTGCTGGGGTGATCGATGCACATCGGAGTGGCCTGGCACTGGACGTAGGCCGGCACCGGAGTGAAGCCGAGCGGTATCGGAATGTAGAGCGGGTCGATCGCGCCTGCGGCAGTGCCGGGCGGGAGCTTGGTGTACTTGGCGCCGGCTTCGCACTTGCTGGACGCAGAGCTGCTGACCGAGGTGTCGCAGAAGAAGTTCTGGGAATACAACAGCTTGATGTCTTCACCATTGAAGTAGCTGTTCGTGGTGCCGACGTTGTTGCAGGTCGTCGCAGCCGCCTCGCAACCCGCTTTCAGTGGATTTACCGTCACGCCCGTATTGAACGGATCGGCGGCCGCACCAGCGTGGGTAGGTCCGACAAGCATGAGACCCGCACCCAGCAGCAGCGCGGACAAAACCGCCACAGGCCTTCTCAACCGGGATGACACTGCCATTCAGGCTCCTCAAAACAAAGGGGCCTAACGGCCCACAGGTTTTGCCACACTGTCTGGCCGCAGCATCTCTGTCAACGCGGAAGAGTCTGATTCTGTGTTTTGCATAGTCTTGCCTTTCAGACCACTCCGGAACGCGCGTCGGCCCCGAGCAGCAAGGTTTACCGAGAGCAGTTCCTGCTGCGGGTGGCGCATCGGCGGTGCCACGCACCACCGGCGCCACCCGTCGCAGCAAACACGCAGCCGAGCCCCGGTCAGAACCAACGGTTTGACGAGCCAGGTCGTCGGCCAGCGATGCTGGCGTGATGCCTGCTCAAGTGGCCGCCTCGATGCCAACAACTTTCTAAGGGTCGCTGCAGTGCCCGCAGCGACCATCGCCCAGGACTCACGCCGGAGGTGTCGGTATAGGCCGAGACGACGGCGATGATGAGGGGAGGCTGAGTGTCCCGGCGGGGTAGTCACCGTGTGCCGTTCAATCACGACAGAGGCTGCTCGGTGCTGGAGTGCCCTGATCTCAGACGGAGTGCTCGTGATTGAAGCAGTCAACCTGACCAAACGCTACGACGAGAAGTTGGCCGTGAACGACGTCAGCTTCACCGTCCGGCCCGGGGTGGTCACCGGGTTCCTGGGACCCAACGGGGCAGGTAAGTCGACCACGATGCGGATGATCGTCGGTTTGGACCGGCCCACGTCGGGAACCGTGCGGGTGAACGGCGAGCCGTTTGCCCAGCACCGTCGACCGTTGCGGGAAGTCGGGGCGCTGCTCGAGGCACGGGCGGTCCACACCGGCCGCTCCGCACGCAATCACCTGCTCGCGATGGCCGCCACCACCGGCGTCACCCGCGAGCGGGTCGAGGACGTCATCGACATGGTCGGCCTGCGTGACGTCGCGGGAAAGCGGGTGGGGGCGTTCTCCCTCGGCATGGGTCAGCGTCTCGGCATCGCCGCCGCCCTGCTCGCCGACCCGCACACGTTGATCCTGGACGAGCCTGTCAACGGGCTGGACCCCGACGGGGTCCGCTGGATAAGAACCCTGCTGCGTCAATTGGCCTCCGAGGGGCGCACGATCTTCCTCTCCTCCCACCTGATGAGCGAGATGGCCGTGACCGCTGACCACGTCATCGTCGTCGGACAGGGCCGGCTGCTGCGCGACCAGTCGATGGCCGAGTTCATCGCCCAAGCATCCTCAGCGGTCGTACGCGTCCGCTCCCCGCAGGCAACGCAGCTCGCCGAGCTCGTGGCCAGCCACGGTGGCGCCGTCGACGCCGTCGAGGAAGGCACGCTGCTCGTGCGGGACCTGACCAGCGACCAGATCGGGATCGCCGCCGCCGACGCCTCGATCACCCTCTACGAGCTCGCCCCGCAGGAAGCGTCCCTGGAAGAGGCGTACATGGCCCTCACCGAACAGTCGGTGGACTTCCGGGCCGCCACCGGACCGCACACCGACCAACGATCAGCCGAGCAACAGACAGGTGCAGCCGCATGAGCCAGAGCACGATCGACCACCAGACCGCGACGATTCCGTCTGCCCGACGCGAGGTCGAAGCGCACCCGGTCACCCTGACCCGCGTCATCCGATCCGAAACGATCAAGTTCCGCACGCTGCGTTCCTCCTGGATGGTGCTCGGCGGGGCCGTGCTCGGAATGATCGCCATCGGACTGATCGTGGCCTACAACACCCGTCACCTGTCGTCCAACCTGCAGCCCGATGACCTCACTCCTTCGGCCACCCTGCAGGGCTACTACCTCGGGCAGCTGCTGATCGGTGCGCTGGGGGTGCTCTTCGTCTCCGGCGAGTACAGCACCGGCATGATCCGCTCGACCCTTGCAGCGGTACCGACAAGGGTTCCGGTACTGGTTGCCAAGGCGATCGTGTTCACCGTCATCACCGCCGTGATCATGATCGTCGTATCCGTCATTGCATTTCTGGCCGCGCAGGCACTCATTGGGCACTATCGCACCGGCTATTCCCTCGCCGACGCCAGCGCGCTGCGCGTCGTTCTGGGAACCGGGGCGTACCTGACCCTGGTCGGCCTGGTCGGCGGTGCGCTCGGATGGATCGTGCGCAGCACGCCCGGCTCGCTCGTCGCCTACTTCGCCCTTATGCTCGTCCTGCCGGTCCTGTTCGGCAACGTCCTGGGCACCTGGGGCAAGGACATCGCCGAATACCTGCCCAGCGAAGCCGGCCGCAGCTTCGTCTCGAGCCTGCACCAGCCGCACACCCTGACGCCGTGGACAGGGCTCGCGGTGCTCGGCGGTTGGGTCATCCTGCTGCAACTGGTCGCGGTCGCCCAGCTCCGCCGACGCGACGCCTGATCCCCCTACCAACTGACGCCGATCCGCCCGCACGACGGTTGCTGACGTCGCAGAGTCCCCTGACTCAGGTGAAGAGCGGACGGCTGACCGCGGGCTCACCGAGGGCAAGCAGCGCGAAGCGCGCGGCGCTTTAGGGCACCGACAATTCAGGCGCCCGCAGCGCCCCGACGTGGGCTAAGGTCACTGGTTTCTAGCGCCGGTCGTTGGCGCCGCGCAGATTTCGCTTGTAGCTGAGCGCTGTGGCCTTTGCCCGTGTCGGGGAACGCTGCGGGTTCGACCGATCCTCAGACCCTCGAACGTCGTCCGTAAACCCCCGGGGGTTGTCGGTGGGCCAACCTTGAGGGACGGCTAGCGGCTCGCTCTGCGGCATGTGCACACTGGAACCAGGCGGTCGCCCTGAAAAACACAGGTTCACCGCATCCCGGAAGGTAGCCTCATGGTCAGCGTCACACGCACTTTCACCGTCGACAAGCCCGTTGCAACAGTCATCGAATACCTGAAAGATTTCGGAAACGCAGTCGAATGGGATCCAGGAACGCAGAGCTGCACCCGGGAGGACAGCGGCCCCATTCAGGTTGGCACGAGCTGGCATAACGTGTCCAAAGTGCTCGGCCGCGAAACAGAACTAACCTACCGCCTGCAAACACTGGAGGACTCGCACATCGTGCTGGTCGGGCACAACGACACGGCCACCTCCACCGACGACATCACCGTGCGCCCCACCGCTGCAGGCAGCGAGATCACCTACCACGCCGACATCGAACTACACGGCGCGGCCAAGCTCGCCGCACCGGTCGTCAAGGTCGAATTCGAACGACTCGGGACCCAAACCGTCAAGATGCTCACCGACGCCCTCAATCGGCTCTAACCCGGCAGTGCGCGTCAACCGCGCGTGTTGTGAAGGCACGCAGCCTGGTAGCCGCCGCGGCCCTCGGCACCGCTTAAGGCGCATCCCACCCGACTCTGCGCGACGGCGGGGCCAATCACCCGTCGAGCGGCGAACCCAGCCGGCGAGCTAAACGGCTTTACCCGGCTCGAAGAATCCGCCGCCTTTAGGCCGCCACCGGTGCGTCGGGCCGGTGCCGCCTTGGAGTGTCAAGTGCCGCTGCGCGTCATATTTTTGCAACGCCTTGTTTCCGCCGTTGATCGGGAAGAAGGTAGCGCCGATAGCAACCTTGCAACGTCCGCGAGCAGGCCGGTGCGATCTGAACTCTCGAGCGTCTTCCACCGCCTCCGCTTGGTTTGCGCTCCGCTGCTGGGAGAGATCACCGTGCAGGCGGTACTGGGCCGCCACGCCGACTGTGGCATCGATCCTCGCGACCTGCTCGAGCACTGCCGGGCCAAGCTCGCAGAAGTCCTGGCCAGTCCCTAACGTTTCGAGCAAGCAGGCTCCAGCGAGTCGGTAGCCGCCAGTATTCACCAGAGCGGTTTGCCCACAGGGGATACTGCTGGCATGGATGATGCAGATGGCGCTGTTCGGGGACGGGTCTGGCGCAACGGGAAGGTAGTCGACGAGGACTTCGACTTCGAGAAGATCTCGGACTATCTCGAGGAGGAAGACTCCCTGACCTGGGTAGACATCTGCGACCCCGACCACCGCATCCTGCAGGAGCTCGCCGGCGAGCTGGTCTTGGAGCCGCTAGCGGTCGAGGACGCGATCGCGCATTCTGAACGCGCCAAGGCCACCCGGTACTCCACCCACACGTTCATAACGGTGTACGCAGTCCAACTGAACACCGACACCGACGCTTCCGGTCCGGAGGGCCGCCTGTCGGTGGGAAAGGTGTCAGCGTTCGTTTTCCCCCGCGGGCTGATCACGGTGCGCAGCAGTCCCGACTTTGACATCGAGGAAGTGGTGCAGCGCTGGGATGACAACGCCGACCTGCTCAAATACGGGGTCGGGGCGCTGGTGCACGGCCTGCTCGACACCATCGTGGACGGTCATTTCGAAGCCGTACAGATCCTCGACGACGCGATGGAGTCACTAGAGGACGGCCTGTTCGACGAGCGGGCCGCCAGCGCCGAAGTCCAACGCGCCACCTACCAGGTCCGCAAGGACCTCGTGGAACTGCGCCGCGTCGTGCTGCCGATGCGCGAGGTCATCAACGCCGTCCTGCGTCACCGCAAAGATTTCAACGCCCCGTCCGAACTTGACCCCTGGTATGACGACCTCTATGACCACGTCCTACGCGCATCAGAATGGACCGAGTCCTTACGCGACATGGTCACCACCATCTTCGAAACGAACCTCTCCCTACAAGACGCGCGCCTGAACAACGTCATGAAGAAACTCACCGGCTGGGCAGCAATCATCGCCGTCCCTACCGCGGTGACCGGATACTTCGGCCAGAACGTCCCCTACCCCGGCTTCGCAAAAGAATGGGGCTTCGCCCTCAGCGTCGGCGTGATAATCACCATCGCCGGCGGCCTCTTCGTCGCCTTCAAGCGCAAGCAATGGATCTGAATATGCCCTCACTGAGCGGACAACACGCGCCGTCTGCCCGCCGGCCGCTCCTGCAACCGATTCCGTCGTCGCCGAGCTAAAAGACCCGCGGCGGTGTCAACAGCCCGGCCCTTGCGGACTAACCCCCGATGGCGTCAACAGTAGATCCCACAAGACGACGTGCCCTCGAACACGTGTCCAAACGACGGTAGACGCTGGAGGCGCCCGACTGTGTTGTCGAGATTGCTACGGGCGAGCCGAACAATCTCGACCGCAGCGTGGTGGGATCCCTGCTCTATGTCCTTTCGGTAGAACGTGGCTCGGAAGCCGGCATGGCTGACCAACACGAGATCGACGACGTCTTTACGGCCACCGTCCGCGCCGTGCGGAACCGGATGAGCGGTCAGTCCGCCGAAGCCACCTATCAGACGTTGGTCGCGGACGTCTCGAGCCGGATACCCGCCTTCAGGCCGAACGAGGCAGCCCTCCGCAAGGTCGCGGGAGAGATCGCCCTTCGCGAGCCTCGCACCTAATCCGGGGGTACGCCGTCGTGCTGGTTGCCCTCTATAGCCCCCGAGGCGAGAAGCGTGCCGCGGAGGTAGGCCAGGGTCAGTGCTGTGTACATCGGGCTATGCGAGATCCGATACACGCGGCAGGTGAGCAGCCTCGGCGCCGGGTGGTGGGGCGATCGTGCTGCGGTGCCATAGCACTCGGCGAGAAGGCACAGCGTCGCTCCCACGGCGAGGACGACACCACTACGACCAGCATTGGCGGCCTACCTGAGATGGCCGGCGACGCGGTCACGCCGCAGAGCAGCGTGCCGGCGGTGAACGCCGCGCCGCAGTAGATGCAGGCGGGACG
>JBBQFE010000080.1:0-9141 GCA_038321605.1 Mycobacteriales bacterium
CTTGAGGTCCGAGGTCAGGTAGACATCCGCCCCTGCCGCCCTCGCCGCTTCGGTGAAAGGCGCACCGGACCCGCCGCAGACCGCTACCGTGCGCACCAGTTGCTCGGGGTCACCCGCCGCCCTGATACCCCACCCGGTGCCGGGCAGCCTCTCGGCGACGACGGCCAGGAACTGCCCCAGCGTGATCGCCTGCTCGAGCACACCCACCCGACCGGTACCGGTGTCCGCGGGCAGTCCCGGCTGCTCGGTGAGCTCGAAGGCGACCTCTTCGTAGGGGTGTTGCGCGCGCATCGCCGCGAGGACCCGGCTGCGAGCGGGCCGCGGTAGCACGACGGACAGTCGCTGTTCGGCCTTTCTCCTCAGCACGCCGATCTCGCCGTCGAACGGATCAGCCCCGGCAGTGGGGCGGTAGGTGCCGATGCCTTCGACGATGAAGGTGCAGCTGTCGTAGTTGCCGATCGCCCCGGCTCCGGCCTCGGTCAAGGCCCGGATCAACGGGTCGAGATGCTCGGTCGGCACCAATACCGACAGGTGATCCAGCGGTTGCGCCAGATCGGGCAGCAGCGGCCGCAGCCCGCTGAGACCCACTCGCAGTGCCAGCGCCTCAGACACGCCATGGCAGGCGCTGTCGGCATTGGTGTGGGCCGCGAAATGAGCCACGCCGGACCGGATCATGGTGTGCACCATGGATCCTTTCGGATCGTCGGCCGGTACGCCGTGCACGCCACCGAGCAGCAGCGGGTGGTGGGTCAGCAGCAACTGTGCCCCGACGGCAACCGTCTGGGCGACGGTGGCCGGCACACAATCCACGGCCAGCACCACCTGCTCGATCGGCGCCGCCGGATCGCCGCAGGTCAGGCCGACGGCATCCCAGTCCTCGGCCGTCGCCGGTGGGTAGCAGGCGTCCAGATAGCCGATCACTTCGGCGAGGGAGGGCACCCGGCGAACCTACCGGTTCACTCCCCGAACAGCGTCAAGGTGTGTCAGCATTGTCGCCGTGCTGTTTGTCGACGGTGGCTTCGGGCTCGTGGTGTTCGCCCTGTGGGTGGGCTGCATCATCGACGTGCTCACCACAGATCCGGCCCGCTGCCGAAACCTGCCGAAAGCCGTCTGGGTACTGATCGTGCTGCTGCTGTTCGACCTCGGCGCCGTGGCCTGGCTGATCGCCGGCCACCCCTGGCAGACCCGCAACTCGGCTGGCCTGCCGTACCGCGGCAACACCGGCACGCGCTTTCCCGAGTACGAGCGCCCTGGGCGATTTGCCGCAACCAACCCCGATGATGACGACCAATTTCTGCTCCAGGTCCGCCAGCGGGCAGAACAGCAACGGATCGAGTACCAGCGCAGGCGCACGGCCGAGTTGCAGGCCGAGCGCGACCAGCTGATGCGCCGCCCCGAGGACGGCAACGACGCTTCCGCGGACTGACCCTCGGGCCCGGTTCACTGGACTGACTACAGTGCAGAGGCTTGCGCGCATCGAGGCCGTGAGAGACGAATGGGACGAAGCATGGCTGACATCATCGACCTCATCTACGCCGACCACGATTGGGTGCGTAGGCAGTTCTTCTACCTTGACGCCGCAACCGATACCGAGGACCTGCGCGCGATCTGGGAGCCGCTGGCCGATCGCCTGGACACCCATGCCGACGCCGAAGAAACGGTCTTCTATCCCGCGCTACTCAAAGTCGGAAGAGCGGGCGATCCGGAGGACGAGACCGAGGACGCCATCGATGATCACAACTCGATCCGGGACGCGATCGCCGCAGCTCGTAAGCAGGAGGTCGGCACCGACGAGTGGTTCGAGGCGGTGGGACAGGCGCGTACCGAGAACGGCAAGCATCTCGATGAGGAGGAGCGCGGGGCGCTGGCCGATTTCATCAAGAGCGGCAACCTGCAACTACGGCACGAGACCGCGCTGCAATGGCTGGACTTCTACGCCCACCACCGTGCGGGACGCGGAGTGGACACCTCGAACAAGGACGCCGACGCCTACATCGAAGAGCACAAGTAGTTCGGCCAGGAGAGACTCTTCGAGTGCGGACGATCCTTCTCAAGCGGCTGGTAGGCCTGCTGGGCGTGCTGGCGGCCGTTGCGCTCGCGGTTTCCTCGATCCCGAACATCGGCACGACCGGCGATCAGCTGAGCCACATCCGAATCAGCCACTCGTCGCAGCAGGTGCTCGACGGGGTACCGCTGGCCGGTGGCACCACCAGGGCGGATGCGGAGTTCTACGCCGCCGCGCTTCGGATCCTGCCCAAGGACGCCGCCTATCACCTCGCGGTCGGTCCCGGCCCTGGCTGCGGACGCAACATTCTGAAGTTCTTCGGGGTGGCCTACCTGCTGCTTCCACGAGCGGCTGTGTGTGACACCAAACCCGCGTACTGGGTGCTGGTGGGGACCGGCTCGACACCGCCTGTCGGGTACCAGGTACTCGCCTCAGCCCCAGGTTCGGTCCTGCTCAAGCGCACCATCCCGGGCGGATCGGAATGACGATCCTGATGACCCTGATCGCCGGCGTCGTCTGGGTCGGGGCCGGACGTGGCCTGGTACGACTTGTCGGTGGCAACCGGCTTGGGCTGAGCCCGCTCCCACTTGTCGCCGCGTGGCTGCTCAGTGGCGTGGCTGCCGGTGCGTTCGTGACGAGCGTCCTGGCCGCGACCGGATTGCCGGTGCGACCGTGGCCGCTCAGCGCTCCGCTCCTCATCCTGCTGGCCGTGGCCGGCGGCCGGCCGGCCGCCGGATCGGTGAGGGGTCGGCCATGGCGCAAAGCGACGATCTCCGACCTTCCCAGCGTCCTGGCGGCGATCCTGGCCATCCCCCTGGTTCTCGCCGCAGCCTCACGGTTGACCACGGGTAACGACGAATACGCGATCTGGGCCTTCAAGGCAAAGGTCCTACTGGCCGTCGGCCGGGTCGACCCGTTCATCCTGGCCGGGGATCCGGCCTACACCTACGCCAACCGCGACTACCCGTTGCTGATCCCCTCGATCCAGGTCTGGCTGGAAGGTTGGATCGGACACGCAGACGATCGCCTGGACCACTTCGCGGTCGCGTTCATCGTCGCAGCCGGCTTCGTCCTGGTGACCGCACTCGTAGGAAGGCTCGCGGGACCCCTCGCCGCCGTGCTGTCCGTCCTCGGAATCGCGTCCATGACAGCCCTCGCTACCAACGCAACGCAATTCGTCGGCGACGCCACCAACTGCATGTTCGCGTTGGTGCTTCTGCTACTGCTCGCCATCGGCTGCACCACCGCGACGGCCGAAGGTAACGCAGCGATCCGGCTGGCAATACCCTTTGCCGCAGGTGCGGCGATGACGAAGAACGAGGGCGGCGCCTTCGTGTTGGCGCTTTTGATCGCCGCCGCGGTCGTCATCGATTCCAGGCGTCGCCGCTCGTTGGCGCTGCCACTGGCCGCCGCCGTCGTGGGCCTGCTGCCTTGGACGCTATGGAGTCGGACGCACGGTCTGAAGAACATCTTCGTCAACACGTCGACCTTGAAACCGAGCTCCTTCGCGCACAATCTGCACAACGTCGGCCCGGTCCTCGGTCAGATGACCAAGTACTGGATCGGGCCGTCAGGCCTGGCCGCGGTTGCGGTGGGCGCGGTGCTGGTTGCCGGACTGGCTCGCGCAGAGACCCGGCGAACGTTGCTGTTCCTCCTACTCGCCATCGGATTGGCGCTCGGCGCGCTGCTGTTCACGTATGTGGTGTCGCCGCTGCAAGGCATCGGATTCCTGACGTCGAACATCCCTAGGGTGATCGTGTTTCCGAGCGCCGCCGCGTGGGTGATCGGATCGATCGCCGCAGCCTGGGCCGTCAAGCTCCTTCGACCGAACGCCGACCGGTCGCTTCCGGTTGAGCCCGAGATGACCCTGACCGACTCGCAGTAGGGCTACGTGGTGGGCGCTGTTGGGATCGAACCAACGACCGCTCGGGTGTAAACCGAGTGCTCTCCCGCTGAGCTAAGCGCCCTCGCGACGTCGTGACGACTGCTCGACGTCAGGTGCCCCCGGATCCCGTCCACACAGCTGCAACGGCTCCCGTAACAGGGCAACCGGTCTAGGGTACCGGTTCGCCTCACAGCCTCTCGACGTATCGTCGTATCGTGTTCGCGACCTTCCGACAGCGCCGTTACCTGGGCATGTTCGGAGTGGTCCTGGTGATCGCAGTCATCTGCGTCGCGCTGGGCACCTGGCAGATCTTCCGGTTCGACGAGAAGCGCGCGGCGAACCAGGACCTCCGCAACAACAACAAGAACCGGACCACTGAGATCGCCGCGGCGCTCGGTCCGGCGAGTGCGCCCACCGGAACGGGCAAGACCGACGAGTACCGCCACGTCACGGCCACCGGTCATTACCTGAACGCCCACGAAACACTGGTCCGGGGCCAGTCGGTCGGCGAGGAGGTCGGCTACCTCGTGCTCACGCCGTTCCAGACCGACGGAGGCGTGCTGCTCGTCGCGCGCGGCTTCATCAGCCAGACCCAGGCCGCCGCCGTCACCCCGACTCCCCCGGCGGCACCGAGCGGTACGGTCTCGATCACCGCACGGCTGGAGCCGGCCGGCATCAAGCCCGACCGGCTCGGTGCCCTGCCCGACAATCAGGTGCTCTCGGTCAACCCCGCCGATCAGTCAGCTCGGCTCCGACTACCGGTGTGGAACGCCTACGCCGAACTGCTGCCGGCCCAGCCCGGTGATGCGGGCCTGACCGTCATCCCCGACCCGGACCTGTCGAATCCTGCGGGCGGCGCCGAGCCGCCGCAACACGCCGCCTACGTCGTGCAGTGGTACCTGTTCGCCGGTCTCGCCCTGGCCATGCCCTTCGTGCTGGCAGCTGCGGAACGGCGACGCGAGGAAGAGGACGCCGAGGAGGCGCGACTCGCCGCCGGGAACTCGAATCCGTCAGCCCCGCAAGCCGCCACGAAACCGACGACCAACACCCGCAAGGCCAGACGGGCCGACCTCGACGACCGGCTGGCCGGCCGGTCCTGAGCGGGTCAGCCCACCGCTTGCGGCAGTGCGGCAACCGCGTCGAGCCACACCTGCGGGTCACGACCGACACCGATCTCGTTGGCTTCGCTGAAGCGGATGACACCGTCGCGGTCGATCAGGAAGGTGCCGCGGTTCGCGACCCCGACCTCATCATTGAAAACGCCGTACGCGCTGGCAACTGCCCCGTGCGGCCAGAAGTCGGCGAGCAGCGGAAAGTCCAGGCCGTCCTTCTGGGCGAAGATCTTGTGCGAGTACGACGAGTCGATGCTGACCGTCAGTACCTGGACCTCGTCGTTGGCGAGCGCGGCAAGGTTGGCGTTGATCTGTCCCAGCTCGCCGGTGCAGATGCCGGTGAAGGCGAACGGGTAGAAGACCAGCAGGACAGCCTTCTGGCCACGAAAGTCCGACAGCGAGACGAGTTCGTTGTTCTGGTCACGCATGGTGAAGTCGGGAGCCTGCGTCCCCACAGCCAGCGGGGTGAGTCCGTCCTGCGTGTGTGATTCGGTCACTTCTCTGCTTTCCGGACCCTCTCGGGACCTGCTTTGGCGCGGCGGGGGGCCAGACGTGCACCGGTCCAGTCCGGTGCTACCGGCAACAGCGAGGTCTGGGACAGACCTGCGGTGGGCGCGGCTTCGGAGATGTCGGACGGTTCGACGTAACCATCACGACCTCGTTTGGGGCTGAGCAGCCAGATCACACCGTGGTCGGCCAGCGGCGCGATGGCGTCCACCAGTGTGTCCACCAGATCCGCATCGTCCTCGCGGTACCAGAGCACCACTACGTCGACCACCTCGTCGGAGGTCTCGTCCACCATCTCGTCGTCGATCCGGTCTTCGATCGCATCGCGCAGCTCGTGGTCGACATCGTCGTCGTAACCGAGTTCCTGAACGATCATTCCAGGCTCAATACCGAGCCGGTCCACTACGGTCACGTTGTCCCCGGTTGCGGGGGTGGTGCTCACTGCCAGCCTCCGAGTGTCTCGAGTGACGGTGAGCCAATTCTGCCCACTATCATCGCGTGCCGCACACATAGGTGTGCAGGCGTAGATAACCACACTCAGCTGACGACGCAACTGTCCGGGGCTACCCGTGGGTAAACATCGTGTGTCACACCGCTTGCCGTGAGGGAGGACACTGGACGAGTGACTCGTGATCGCTACAGCATCATCACTGACGGACTGCCCAACCAGCTGCCCGACATCGATCCCGGCGAGACCCGTGAGTGGATCGAATCGTTCGACGCGGCAGTGGACCATGACGGACGGCAACGCGCCCGCTTCCTCATGTTGAAGCTGCTGGAACGGGCCCGCGAGCGCCAGGTCGGCGTGCCGGCCCTGCGCAGCACCGACTACATCAACTCGATCCCGCCTGAACGCGAGCCCTGGTTCCCGGGTGACGAGGACATCGAGCGGCGGATCCGCGCCTACATCCGCTGGAACGCCGCCATCATGGTCAGTCGCGCCAACAAGCACCTGGGCGTCGGCGGCCACATCGCCACCTATGCCTCGGCGGCCTCGCTGTACGAGGTCGGCTTCAACCACTTCTTCCGGGGCAAGGATCTGGCCTCGGGCACCGGCGACCAGGTCTACTTCCAGGGCCACGCCGCGCCCGGCATCTACGCGCGCGCGTTCCTCGAGGGGCGCCTGACCGAGCAGCACCTGGACGGCTTCCGTCAGGAAAAGTCCAAGGCACCGTTCGGGTTGTCGTCCTACCCGCATCCGCGCCTGATGCCGGACTTCTGGGAATTCCCCACCGTCTCGATGGGCCTCGGTCCGATCGGCGCGATCTACCAGGCCCGGTTCAACCGCTACCTCGCCGCCCGCGGCATCACCGACACCTCGCAGTCCCACGTGTGGGCCTTCCTCGGTGACGGCGAGATGGACGAGGTCGAGTCCCTGGGCGCGATCGGGGTGGCGGCCCGCGAGGAGCTGGACAACCTCACCTTCGTCATCAACTGCAACCTGCAGAGACTGGACGGTCCGGTCCGCGGCAACGGCAAGATCATCCAGGAGCTGGAGTCCTATTTCCGCGGAGCCGGCTGGAACGTCATCAAGGTGATCTGGGGCCGGGACTGGGACCCGCTACTGGCCCAGGACCGCGACGGCGTGCTGGTGAACAAGATGAACACCACGCCGGACGGTCAGTTCCAGACGTACACGGTCGAGGACGGCGCCTACACCCGGGAGAACTTCTTCGGCGGCGACCCGCGGCTGCGCAAGATCGTCGAGGACCTCACCGACGACGACATCCGGCTGCTCTCGCGCGGCGGCCACGACTACCGCAAGGTGTACGCGGCGTTCGCCTCGGCGCGCGCGCATGTCGGGCAGCCGACGGTCATCCTCGCGCACACCATCAAGGGCTGGACACTGGAGAGCTTCGAGGGTCGCAACGCGACTCACCAGATGAAGAAGCTCACCAAGGTCGATCTCAAGGCGTTCCGGGACCGGCTGCACCTCGACATCTCCGACAGCGCGCTCGAGGCCGACCTGCCGCCGTACTACCACCCCGGCGAGAAGTCCGACGAGATCAGCTACATGAAGGAGCGTCGCGAGGCACTCGGTGGTTCGCTACCCAAGCGGGTCAACCGGGCACGCCAACTGGTGCTGCCGCCTGCGGACGCCAGCCCGTACGCCGACCTGAAGAAGGGGTCGGGCAAGCAGCAGATCGCCACCACCCAGGTGCTGGTCCGGTTGTTCAAGGACCTGATGCGGGACAAGGAGATCGGCAACCGGTTCGTCCCGATCATTCCCGACGAGGCCCGCACCTTCGGACTGGACGCGATCTTCCCGACCGCGAAGATCTACTCCCCGCACGGCCAGGAGTACGACGCGGTCGACCGCGACATGTTGCTGTCGTACAAGGAATCCACCGAGGGTCAGATCCTGCACGAGGGCATCAGCGAGGCCGGTTCGACCGCATCGCTGATCGCGGCGGGTTCGGCGTACGCCACCCACGGCGAGCCGATGATCCCGTTCTACATCTTCTACTCCATGTTCGGGTTCCAGCGGACCGGCGACCAGTTCTGGCAGCTGGCCGACCAGCTTGGCCGCGGCTTCGTGCTGGGTGCGACCGCCGGCCGGACGACCCTGACCGGGGAGGGGCTGCAGCACGCCGACGGCCACTCGTTGCTGATCGCCTCCACCAACCCGGCAGTGGTTGCCTACGACCCCGCCTACGCCTACGAGATAGCGCACATCGTCGAATCGGGCCTGTCACGGATGTACGGCACCTCGACCGCTCACCCGCACGGCGAGGACGTCTTCTTCTACCTCACCATCTACAACGAGCCGATCCAGCAGCCTGCCGAACCGGCCGAGGTGGACGTCGAGGGCATCCTGCACGGTATCCATCGGGTGTCGGCCGCGCTCGGTGAGCCGGGCCGGCCCCGGGCGCAGGTGCTCGCCTCGGGCGTGGCGCTGCCCTGGGCGCTGCGGGCCCAGGAACTGCTCGGCCAGGACTGGGGCGTCGACGTCGACGTCTGGTCGGTGACCTCGTGGAACGAACTACGCCGAGATGCCCTGGCGGTGGACGAGCACAACCTGCTCAACCCCGACGCCGAGACCCGCACCCCCTACATCACCAGCAAGCTGGCAGACACCAGCGGACCGGTGGTGGCCGTGTCGGACTACATGCGCGCCGTTCCGGACCAGATCGCCCAGTGGGTGCACAGCTCGCAGCGCGAATGGAGCTCACTCGGCGCCGACGGCTTCGGCTTCGCCGACACCCGGGGCGCGGCCCGGCGGTTCTTCCACATCGACGCCGAGTCCATCGTCGTCAACGTGCTCGCGCAGCTGGCCAAACGCGGCGAGGTCAAGCCCGACGCCGCCCGGCAGGCCCTGGAGAAGTACGCCGTGCTCGACGTTGCGGCTGCCGAGGCGGGCTCGGCGGCCGGCGACTCCTGAGTCGCGATGTGTCCTACCTCCGCGGGGGATAGCTCGCGCTGGGTAGGACACCTGCCGGGCGACCCCGCGCCGGGTCAGGTCAGTAACGCGCTCCGACTACCCGGTCGGCCAGCGGGTCCAGCTCAGCCAGATCCTCGGCGGTCAGCCGCAGGTCCAACGCGGCCACGTTCTGCTCCAACCAACGAATCCGCTTGGTCCCCGGGATCGGCACCACCGTCACTCCGAGCCGCTCGGACTGAGCCTGCACCCA
>JBBQFE010000081.1:0-9135 GCA_038321605.1 Mycobacteriales bacterium
GATCGCCCACGCGCAGTTCGAGACCATCCACCCCTTTACCGACGGTAACGGCAGAACCGGGCGTGCGTTGATCCATTCCATGCTGAAAGCCAAGGGGCTGACCAGGAATGTGACGGTCCCGGTGTCGTCGGGTTTGCTCGGGCAGCCCGATGTTTATCATCGCGCGCTGACGGCCTTCCGCGTCGGTTCTCCTGACGACATCATCGAGCTGACCGCGGATGCGGCGTTCCGAGCCATTGCCAACGGTCGGCAGTTGGTGGTCGACATCCGGCAGATCCGTCAAAGTTGGCGGGAGTCGGTCAAGGCCCGTGCCGATTCGGCGACCTGGAAGATCGTGGATCTGCTGCTCCGGCAACCGGTTCTCAACACGGCCGTCCTGAACGGCGAACTGGGGATCACCGCCAATCATGCGTCTCGGTATATGGACCAGTTGCGGGCCGGCGGCGCCGTCACGAGCTTCAACGTGCATCGTCGCGGTCTTCACTGGAAATCCGATGCCGTGCTGGAGGCTCTCGATGCGTTCGCTGACCGCAGTGCTCGCCGCCGTTTCCCGACGGCGCTCAGCTGAAGACGAGCCCAGCAAAAACCTGTTGGACCAGACCCCACCTTGAAGTGTCGCGGCGGTCTGTGCCGCTTGCCGCGGGCAGCGTTCTCTCGACACCGTACGGTGACACGAGCCGTTTGACACCGTACGGTGACATCAATCGATTGACACCGTGCGGTGACACGCCATCGGGAGAAGCCATGCAGGTGACCACTGTGCACCACATCCAGGCGCTGGTCCGAGCGCGTCGCCAGGAATTGGGGCTGAGCCAGGAGCTCCTGGCTCGCAACGCGGGCACCTCACGCAAGTGGCTCTCGGAGTTCGAGCGCGGAACGACGACAGCAGTGAAGCTCCCGCTGGTGCTCAGGGTGCTCGCAGCGCTCGACCTCGTGGTGGACGTTGCCACGAGCCGGCCCAGCGCAAGCGATCAAGCGGCCGGGAATCAGCACGACGGCGAGCTGGACCTCGACGACGTCCTGCGCGGTTTCGCTGACCGAAACCGTTCATGAACAAAGAGCTTTGCGTCCTCATTGGGGACCGCTTGGCCGGACGCGTCACGCGCAGGCAGGGCGCTGTTCGTTTCGCCTACGACGACGACTACCGCCATAGCGCACTGCCGACGGCATTGTCGGTCTCGATGCCGGTAGACATCGCCGAGCACGCAGATCAGACCGTCGGCCCATGGCTGGCGGGATTACTGCCTGAGAACGACAAGGTACTTGCTCAATGGGCCCGAACCTTCCAGGTCGCGCATACGCCCTTCGCTCTGCTCGGAACTCCGGTGGGCGAAGACTGCGCCGGGGCGGTCCGGCTCGTAGCCGAGGATCGACTCGAGCCGGCCCTCTCTCACGAGAGGGCAGTGTGGAATGGCTGTCCGACGACGACGTCGGTAACCGACTGCGAGATCTGAAACACGACGGCGCCAGCTGGCTCGGCGCCGACTTCTCGGGGCGGTTCAGCCTCGCCGGTGCCCAGGCCAAGACTGCACTGCTGCACCAGAACGGCCGGTGGGGCCTGCCGAGCGGTGCATCGGCGACCACCCACATCCTCAAGCCGGCGATCAATGGACTCGATGATCATGATCTCAACGAACACCTGTGTCTGAGCGCTGCACGTCGTGCTGGCTTCATCGCGGCCAACACCTGGGTCGCGACGTTCGGAGATCACAGCGCCATTGTCGCTGAGCGGTACGACCGGGTGATGCTGGCCGACGGACGTGTTCGACGTATTCATCAAGAGGACGTGTGTCAGGCGCTGGGTGTGCCTCCGGAGCGGAAGTACCAGAACGAGGGCGGTCCGACGCCGTCCTCGATCGCCGGCCTTCTGCGGCGAACCCTGCCAAGGCATGAAGCCGATCTTGCTGTGTCCCGATTTCTGGATGCACTCGTGCTGAATTGGCTCATCTGCGGTACTGATGCGCACTCGAAAAACTATTCCCTGCTCCTTTCTTCGCGACAGGTAAGGCTCGCCCCGATGTATGACGTGGCATCGGCACTTCCGTATCCGGGCATGCCGATACAGAAGCTGCGCCTGGCCATGAAAATCAGCGGTTCTTACCTGGTGACACCACGCTCGCCGAGCATGTGGCCCAGTGTGGGCAAGGAACTCGGACTGCCGGTGGACGTGGTCGTCGAGCGTGCCCGGTCTCTCATGGATCGCCTTCCCGACGCCTTTGCCGACGCCGCTCGCGAGCCTTCCGTTGCTGCAATTCGATCGAGCATGCCCGGCACGCTGGTGGACGCGGTGGCGGACCGCATCCAGCAGTCGAGGGCTACGACGATGTGATGACCTCCCACCGGTGCCACGATGACGGCCGTCGACAACCCGTCCGTCGACCTAGCTTTATCTCATTTTTAGGGTCTAAGGTGAGTTAGAGATGGCGATTGTCGCAGGCTGTCCATCACACAAGGAGAGGGCGGCGCCCGCATGTCGAGCCGAAACACCGACGGGCACCCGGGTGGCGCACCGATCCACCCACCAGACGACTTGGAGCCCGAGGAGGCCAGAGCCTGGCCCGCACACACCCATCAGACCGTGCCGTGGCAGATGTCCGGCCGTGGACCTCGCGACGACCGGATGGTTCGGGAGATCGAGGTTTCCCTGCCGCCGAAGATCGCCACACTCGACCTACAGACGTCCAAGTCCACGGGATTGGCGGTCCTGGATGCCACGGCGGCGGTGGTCTCCCTTGACGCTGGTCCGGGTCGGCAACTCGTAGGGCTTGGTACTTTCCTGCTCCGTTCCGAATCCGTATCTTCCTCGCGGATCGAGCACGTCAACGCTACGCGCAATGATTTCGCCAAGGCAGTTGCAGGAATCAGATCGAGCAACGAGGGAAAAGCCACACTTGCCGCGGTGATCGCTGTGGAATCGATGATTGATCGGGCCGGCGAGAGGGGAGAAATAGCACTCGCTGACATGTTGGAAGCGCATCGCCTCCTGATGAAGGGCGATTGGAACGAAAAGGGATACGCAGGCAAGGTCCGTGACGTCCAAAACTGCATTGGCGGAAGCGACTACAGCCCGCGCGGCGCCATCCACGTTCCACCCCCGGCGGCACTGGTGGACCCATTCATGGACGACCTCATCAAATATGTTAATCGCGAGGACGTCCCAGCGGTTGTCCAAGCAGCCATCGCCCACGCACAATTCGAATCCATTCATCCATTCACCGACGGCAATGGCCGCATCGGCCGAGCCTTGATCAGCGCGACGTTCCGGCGTCGACAGTTGGCCAAGAAAACCGTGGTCCCGATAGCGTCGGCAATGCTCGCCGACACCAGCCGCTACTTCAGCGTGGTGAACGAGTACCGCAACGGTGCCGCTGACGAATTCGTGTTGTACCTGGCCGAGGCCACCTTGGTCGCGGCGGAGGCAGCTGAGGCCTCGGCCGAGGTACTGGCACAACTGCCGGGCGCCTGGCGAGACCGAGCGCAACCGAGACGAGGGTCGACCGACGATGCCCTCATCAGCAAGCTGTTGCAGTATCCGGTGGTCGACGTCGCGGACGTCATGGCAATCACTGGATCCAGCTACAACGCGGCGAATGGGGCTTGTGACCGGCTTTCTCGAGCCGAAGTGCTGACGCCGCTCACGCAGAGACCGAGGGATCGCGCGTGGATGGCGGCCGATGTACTCGACGAGTTTGACAATCTGAACTTCAGAGTAAGCAAAGCTACTGCGCCGTAGAAACCCCGGCAAAGCAGATCGCGGTGGGTGATTTGTCCGAGAGCCGCTTTCGCGGAAGCGCTTTCGTCGCCTACCCGCAAAACGCCGGGCGCAGCCATGGTCCTGCCGGCTTGGGTCGGTCAGTCAGCGCGACCGGGCGAGCGAACGAGTCTGCGCCGTGCTGCGGCGCATCGCCGGGCGGGTGGCGAACATCAGGCCGACGATGACGACCGTGGCCGCGAGCATCACGGACGCCATCGCCACCGCGGAACGTTCGGCGAACAGTCCGGTAATCGGCGCGGTGGCGGCGCCGATTCCGAACTGGGTCGCGCCGATCAGGGCTGCGGCGCTGCCGGCGCGGTGGGCATTCCGTTCCAGCGCGATCGACGAGATCGCCGGCAGCAGCATCCCGATGGCCAGCATGTTGGCCACCAGCAGCACGATCAGCGGCCAGACGCCCAGACCGATGACGGAGGTCACCACCAACGCACCGGTGACGGCCAAGGCGCCCAGTACCGCCGCCCGCAGGATCTGCTCGGGTGCGACCCGGCCGAGCAGCGCGCCGTTGAGCTGGGTTCCGATCGTTGAGGTGATGCCGCCGGCCGCGAAAATGATCGCGAATTGGGTCGCCGAGAGGCCGAATACGTCGTGGAAGACGAAGCTGGCTGAGATGTAGGTGAACAGGGCCGCCATGGTGAATCCGCCGAGCAGCGCCAGGCCCAGGAAGATCGGATCGCGCAGGAGCGTCACGTACGACCTGGTGGCCGCGCCGACTCCGCCGGAGCGTCGCAGCTGCACCGGCAGCGACTCCTCGAGCATGAAGAACGCCGCGACCAATAGCACGGACGCCAGCGCCGCCAGGGCGATGAACATGTCGCGCCAGGACCCGGACGCAGGAACTGCGCACCGATCAGCGGAGCCACGCACGGCGAGACTCCGACGACGAGCATCAGCCGCGCAATGGCTTTGCCGACCTGGATCCCTTCGAAGCGGTCGCGCGGTCGCCATGGACAGCACCATGCCGGCAGCCGCAGGAATTCCCTGACGAGGTCGCCTACGGTGTGAGGATGCGACTGGTTTCCATGCTCCCGTCCGCCACCGAGATCGCGTACGCGCTCGGGCTGGGGGACCAGGTGGTCGGCGTCACCTTCGAATGCGACGAACCCGCGTCGGCGCGGATCGAGAAGACGGTTGTGGTCGGTGGCCGCGACACCAGCGGCATGAGTTCCCAGGAGATCGATCGCTACGTCCGGGATCGGCTGGCGGCCGGCGAGGACCTGTACACGCTGGACGGCGGGGCACTGGCGGCGCTGGCCCCGGACGTGATCCTGACCCAGGACCTCTGTCGTGTCTGCGCATTGCCCTCCGGGCAGGTCGAGGAAGCGCTGTCGTACCTGGGTTGTCAGGCGGACGTCGTCTCTCTCGACCCACACACCCTTTCCGATGTCCTGGACACCATCCTCCTGGTGGGCGAGCGGACCGGCACCGCCGACCGCGCGCAGCAATTGGTCAGTGGTCTGCGGGCCCGGTTGGACGCGGTCAGCACCGCAGTCGCCGGTCTGCCGCGACGACGAGTGGCCGTCATCGAGTGGGTCGACCCGCCCTTCACTGCCGGGCACTGGGTGCCGGACCTGGTCACGGCGGCCGGTGGGGAACCGGTGTCCGGCCGGCCCGGGCAGATGTCGGTCACCGCCTCCTGGGATTCCGTCGCGGCGTGCGCGCCGGATCTCGTCGTGGTGGCTCCCTGCGGCTACCACCTCGACGGCGCCATTTCCCAGGCCCGAGCGGTCGCCGAAAAGCTTCCAGGGACGCCGATCTGGGCGATCGACGCGGACGGGCTCATCGTGCGGCCGGGTCCGCGGCTGGTCGACGGTGTCGAGGCGCTGGCCGCGCTGATTCATCCGGGCGTGGTCGCCGCGGTGCCAGGACGGGCCGAACGAGTCGCTTGACGTCTCGATCCCGGGACATCGCGAATGGACGGCCGGATAATGAGCACGGGGCATAGGGATCATCGGGGGTCGTGTTGGTGATTGATCCATGGGCGCCGCCGTCTCCCGCGCAGCTCGCCCAACTGCGCGCCATGCCCCCCGTCAGGCCTTCGGCGCCGTGGCAGCTGCCATCCGGGATGAGCCTGCGGAGTGTGCCCGACGGCCGCTCTGCCGTCCCCCCGCGGTGGTGGCTACCTCTGATCGCGGTCCTGATGCTGGGCGTCACCACGGTGGCGATTCTGCCCGGCTTCGGATCCGGTCGAGCCGTGCTCGTAGCGGCGGCGATCAATATTGCCGGCTATGCACTGGTGTGGTTCCGTATCAGGCCACGGTGGTTGCAGGTGGGCCCGTACGCGTGGCCCAGCATTGACAGCGTGGCGCAAGATCGCACCGATCCGCCGACCATCGCGCTGCCGGTTGTTCGCAGCAGGCGTGCCAGCATCGGCCGGGAGTGGTTGCTGCTGCTCAACTCTGCAGCCGTCGGTCTGGGTGCGACATTCGTGTGGGCGGTGGTCACGGGTCTGCTGATCCACCAGAACGTCCCGGCACCCTTCCGGACCCGCGCCGTTGTTCGCTCGGTCGGCGGCGCATTCACCAACGCCGTCGTCAACGCTGCCCTGACGTCCGTGTTGGAGGAATGCGGCATTGCGGTGCTGATCCTGGCCACCGCCGGACTCGCCCAAAGATTCCTGCCCGCCCGGTTCGATACCCGGTCCGTCGGCCTGATCGCGATCGTGGCGGCCACAGTCGTACGAACGGCGCTGCACATCCCGCTGTGGGGCGTCGGTGCGGTGGCCCGCATCGGTCTGTCGTTCGGGCTGGCCTGGCTGTTCTGGCGGACCCGCCGGATCTGGCCGCTGATCACGGTTCACATCCTGTGGGACACCCTGGCTTTGCAGACGCAGACATCGCCATCCCTGCAATTGCGCGGTTGGTGTGCGCTGACCGTACTGGCGTGGGGCGTCACTGGGTTGGTCATCACGATCATTGCGATCCGTCGGAGCAGGAAGAGCGTCGGCCGCGCCGCGCACTACTACCGGACAAACTAAGAAGCGCTGTGGTGAACTCGACTCACCCCGTCGGGGTGCCGGCAAGACCGCTGCGATCGCGCGCATGAGCACAATTGCCTCTCGCCATCTCCGGAATCACATGGCAGACGTACTGCGCCGGGTAGCTGCCGGCGACCGAGTGACCATCACGGTGAACGGCGCCCCCGTCGCGGAACTGGTCCCGCCGTCGACGTCACGGCGCGCTTCCGTCTCGCGCGAGGATCTCGTCCTGCTGCTCACGCGGTACCAGGCGGACGCGGGTTTGAGGAGCGATCTCGATGCGTTGACCAGCGAGACCACCGACGATCTGGAACCGCTGTGACCGGCAGGGGGCCGAATGGTCTGCTGGACACGTCGGTGCTCGTCGCCGAGGAGTCCGGGCGTCGGCTCAAGGTTGAGGCGTTGCCCGCCAACGCATTTGTCAGCGTCATGACGATTGCCGAGTTGCGGGCCGGCGTACTCGCAGCCCGCGACACTGCTGTGCGGGCGATCCTTCTGGCCACGCTTGATGCGGTGAGCATCAGGCAACCGCTGACCATCGACACCACCGCGGCCCTGCACTGAGCCCTGTTGCGCATTCGGTTCGCCGAGGAAGGTCGCCGCGCGAAGATCAACGACCGGGCAGCAACGCTCTCAGCGCCACCTGGACCAGCGCGAAGCTGCTGCCGTTCATCGCGATGTCACCGGCCTCCGAGTAGTCCGTGACCGTTGGGAACTTCGCGTGATACCTAGGTTCATCCTGGTGGCGGGCAGCTACTCCGTCGCATCGACCGCCAGGAGATCCGGAGCGAGGTCATGAGGTGCTCACACCGCGTTCAAGTCGCGCGGCGATGTCCTGCACATCGGTGAGCTGACCGGCGGCCAGGTCGATAATCAGGTCATAAGCACCGTCGTTGTCCAGCGTCAGGTGGTAGCCATTCACACCGTAGAAGACGATCACGGCGGCGAGCCCCAGTCTCTTGTTGCCGTCGATCAGTGCGTGGTTTGACACGACAGACTGCAGCAGCGCGGCAGCCTTCTGGTGAATCGTCGGATACGCGTCCTGCCCGAACACGGTGGCCCGGGGTCTGGCGGCGGCGGAGTCGAGCAGGCCGAGGTCACGCACGGCGTAGCCGGGACCGATGACCCGGTCGGCTATGCGCAGTAGGTCTGCCAGGTCCAGCATGATCACTACGCGAGTCGCTCCAGCGCCTCGGCGAAGCGGGGGAGCTCGGTGTCCATGACACGGTCCACCAGATCATCATGGGAGTGCCTGCTGATGTACTCGCGCACTGCCTCGCGGGCCAGGTCCTGCATCGACCGACCTTCGAAGTCGGCACGCACGCGCAAGGCTACGGTCTCGTCGTCGGTTAGTCGCAATGTCATCGCCATCCTCGGATGGTATCATCATTGATACCATCCGGCGCCGAGGGCGTCAGGTCTCGATGATGCGGGATGGTGCCGGAGACCCCAAGGCGACGCTTGTCGACGGTTACTCTTCGGCTGCCAACCTACGATCGCGCACATGAGCACGGTTGGCTCTCGCGATCTCCGGAATCACACGGTCGACGTACGGCGCCGGGTGGCTGCCGGCGACCCGGCGAACATAACGGTGAACGGTGCCCCCGTCGCGGAACTGATCCCGCCGTCGACGTCCCGACGGGCTTACATCTCGCGCGAGTATCTCGATCCGCTGCTGATGAGGTACCAGGCGGACGCGGGTTTGAGGAGCGATGTCGATGCGTTGACCGGCGAGACCACCGACGATCTGGACGCGCTGTGATCGGCAGGGCGCCGAGTGGTCTTCTGGACACGTCAGTGCTCATCGCCGAGCAGTCCGGGTGTCGGCTCCAGGTGATGACGCAGGTCCTGCCCTCCGAGCTCCACCAGGACCATCTGACCGGACCATCCCGCTCAGTAGGGTCGTTTCCCATGACAGACCTCGAGATGTTGGCGCGTGTTCGACTACTGCGCGCAGAGGGCAAGGCACCGAAGCAGATCGCGCGGGCTCTGGGCCTGAGCCCGTCCGTGGTGGCCCCGCTGGTGCGCGCCGTGGCCGCCGAACGGGAGGAGATCGGGGTCGCTCCACCGGTGGTCGGCTGCTGGGTGAATCAGGGTTGGAGCCTTGGCCTGTCCGTCGATCCCGAGCGGGGATGGCAGGACCAGACGGACGATGACGAGAGCACAGCTGGGTTGGTCTGTGTGCTCCTGGCCAGGCGGCACCGCTTCGACAAGGTGACGGTGTGCGGATATCTGGCTGATGTCTACTGCCTGGGCATCAAGAACACCTACGGACCCGAGGTGATGAGCGAGTTCGAGTTGACCAAGTTTAAGCCGGAGTTCTTCGGTGCCTTCCAAGGTTGGCAGACAGCCGACATCGAGTTGGCCCGGCACCTGATCTTCGGGG
>JBBQFE010000082.1:0-9111 GCA_038321605.1 Mycobacteriales bacterium
CGAGGTGAGCCGCTGACTGGCGAGGATCAGCAGCTGGTCTCCCACGTGGTGGCCGAGGCTGTCGTTGACCCCTTTGAAGCCGTCCAGGTCGCAGAAGAACACCGCCACGCTGCCACTGCGCCGGCTCGATGCCTCCAGCGCATGTTCCACCCGATCGTGCAGTAGCGCCCGGTTCGCGAGGCCGGTCAGGTTGTCGTGAAATGCCTGGTGGCGAAGGTTGTCCTGCAGTTCCTGCTGGGTCGCCAGCGCGACCCGGAGCGATTCGGCGTTCTGCTCGAGTTGAGCGGTCTGGTCGCGCAGCCTGCCGAACATCCAGGTCGCCCGCAGCACGGCCAGCGTGAACAGCAGGATGGTGGTCACGGCGAGCGGGCCGGCATCCACCTGCCGCCCCAGCGCGCTGCTGATTCCGACCATGAGTGGCGAGGCGAAGCCCGCGGCGGCCACCAGCGGTATCCACACCCGCAGGCGTACCGGTCCGGTCTCGGCTCCGGCAAGTTTCACGGTTGCACTCGGATGCAGCGCGGCAGCCGCGATTCCCACGTAATACAGCAGAAAACCCGCGTCGACCGGATTGCCCGCCGTGTAGCTGCCGTGCAGCAGCAGCAGGTCGTAGCTGACATCTCCGATCAACATCAGCGTGATCGCGAGGCCGAGGATCTTGTCCGCCGGGCGCCGTGCTGCGCCGGTCATGACCGCCGTGACCACGATGAACAGCACACCCAGATCCATCACCGGGTACGTCAGGGTCACCAACTTGCCGAACTGGCTGAGACTGTTCTCGTGGAGATAGGAGCGCATCAGGAACTGCCACGAGACCGCCAGCGCACCGAGCGAGACCATGGCCGCGTCCGCCCAGGTCTCGCGCGTTCTCGGCGCGTTGCGGGGCCGGCTGACCTTGAGCACGCCGGCGAACAGGAACGGGTAGCCGGACAGGTAAAAGGCGTCGGCGAACGAGGGAAACGGCTCCGTGGATCGCAGCGCCAGGTCGTAGAGGTTTCCGACCGCGTCGCCCAGCACGAAACACACGTTCGCGATCGCGATCAGGTACCAGCCCCAGCGGCGGGCCGGGGTGCGTACCCGGATCGCGACGACCAGCGTGACGGTGGAGGCGAGCCCGATCGCCGAATAGGTCAGATCCCGGGCGGCCAGCGACCCGACGACGAAGTACAGGACCACGCCAGCCAGGCCCGCGGCCGCCCACCACTGCCAGGCGGCCGGACGACCCAGCGTTCGGGGCCTCGGGGCGGGGATTGCTGTCATAACGACTGCTTCAGTAGCTGCGGTCATCGCCGGCCCGACCGGCTGCCGCGCAGGGGCGCTGTCGATGACAGCGAGGCTGCGTGGTCCGGACAACAGCTCTTTCCAATCTTTCGGCAGCCATCAGCTCTCAGGACGCGGGCATGGTTGCGAGGCGATCGTTCAGGTCAAGCGACTGCTCCTTCAATCGGCGGCGGTCAGCAAGACCTGAGGCGCCGGGGCCGGAACACGTGCTCGGCGTGCTGGAATCGGCCGCGCGGTCAGTGCTGGAGCGGGAAGATTCGGGCATACAGCTCAGGCCGCCGGTCACCGAAGGCGTCACACAGCGGCGTCAGGGTCTTGTCCCGTGAGCGCAGCAGGTCGAGCTCAGCACCGGCGACACCGGCGTCGTCGGCAGTCGCCACCGGCCACCCGTCCTGATCGATGATGGTCGTGCCTGCCGTCCAGCGCTGCCCCCGTTCGGTACCGGTCCGGTCGCAGCAGGCGATCGCCAGGTGATTGACCCGGGCGGTCACCATGCAGTTGAGCACCTCGGCGGCACGCTCGCCGGCCGGCCGCTCGGTCAGGGGCCAGTTCGTCGGTGCGGCGATCAGATCCGCCCCGGCCAGTGCGACCGCCCTGGTCAACTCCGGAAACTCCAGGTCGTAGCAGATCAGAATGCCGATCCGGCCGTGCCTGGTGTCAAGGATCGGTGGCGCGTCCCCGCCCGGTGTGAAGACCAGTTTCTCCGAGTCCCACAGGTGGATCTTGCGGTACACCGCCCTGATGCCGGTGCCATCCAGTGCCACCGCGCTGTTGTAGAGGAGCCCATCGCCGGCCCGCTCTGCGAAACCGGCGATGACCAACGAATCCCCGGCGGCCTCGGCCCAACTCGTGAACATCGGGTCATCGCGGCCCACCGCCAGCTGGGCCGCCTCCGCCGCCGAGCTGAACACGTAACCGGACGTGACCAGCTCCGGCAGCACGATGACATCCACCCCCGCAGACGCCGACGACCTGATCGCCGCCAGCGCCAGGTGCTGGTTCGCAGCCAGCTCGCCGACGCGTGGCGCGAGCTGGTGACACTCGATGCGGGTCACGTCGAGTCGAGGGGAACCATCGGCGAGCCGGCTCAGCCGACCGCGGTACCGAACAGGTGCCCGATGCCGTAGGTGAGGGCCAGCCCGGCAGCGCCGCCGACTACCACCCGCGTGACCGCCATCCGCACACTGCTGCCCCCGATCCGGGCGCTGAGCGCTCCGGCCAGGCCCAGAGCCACCAACACCGCGACCACCGTCACCCACACGCGGTAGCCGGGGGGCGGCAGCAGGATCGCCAACAGCGGCAGCATCGCCCCGAGCAGGAAGGCCACCGCGGATGCCCCGGCCGCGTGCAGCGGGCTTGCCAGGTCGTTCGGGTCCACCTTCAACTCCGCCTCGGCGTGTGCGCCGAGGGCGTCGTGGGCGGTCAGCTCGACCGCCACCTGGTGAGCAGTCTCAGGTTGCAGCCCTTTGGCCCGGTAGATCGCGGTCAGCTCAGCCAGCTCCTGCTCCGGCGTCTCGCGTAGCTCCGTGCGTTCCTTCTCGATCTGCGCGGATTCGCTGTCTCGCTGGCTGCTGACCGATACGTATTCGCCGAGCGCCATGGACACCGCGCCTGCCACCAGGCCGGCCAGTCCGGCCGTGAAGATCGGGCCGCGCTGAGATGTCGCACCAGCAACCCCGACGACCAGCCCAGCCACCGAGACGATCCCGTCGTTGGCTCCGAGTACACCCGCTCGGAGCCAGTTCAGGCGGCCGGCCATGCCTACGACGTGCGGCTCGTCGGGGTGCTGCGTCGCGGGCTGGTCGAGCTGCGGCGCGGCGACCTCAGTACGGGCCGGGGTATCGCTGGGACTGGTCACCTACCCAGTGTGTCAGGCGCATCGCTCGCGTCACCAGCAAGGCAAGGCTGCCCTGCTACGCCCTGATGGACGGCGCGGGCTGGTCGGTCCCGAGCGCGCGCGCGAAATCGGCGGCCATCACAAGGTCCTGCGGGCCGAGTTCGGAGATCGAGGAACGGCCGAGCCCGAGCAACGCCGAGTCGATACCACCGCGCAGGACGTCCAGCACGTTCTCCACGCCGGCCTGACCGTTGGCTGCCAGACCCCAGAGGTAGGCCCGGCCGATCATCACCGCGCGTGCCCCGAGCGCAAGTGCCTTGACGACATCGCTGCCGCGGCGGATACCGCCGTCCAGCAGCACCTCGATCTGGTCGCCGACCGCTTCCGCCACCGCCGGCAGAGCTCGGATCGGGGCTGGCGTGCCGTCCAGGTTGTTGCCGCCGTGGTTGGACACCGAGATGGCCGTGACGCCGGCATCGACTGCCCGTTTCGCGTCGTCGACCCGAACGATCCCCTTGAGCATGAAGGGCCCGCCCCACTGCTCGCGAAGCCACGAGACGTCGTCCCAGCTGGGCAGCGCCGACTGCATCCACTGCCCGTACGCACCGAAGAAGGTCAGCGGATCCTCACCGGGCGCGACCATGTTGGGAACCGTGAGATCGGGAATCTTGCCGGTCTTGGCGAAGGCCAGCAGCCAACGGGGGTGTCGCAGACCCTCCGGTGCGAACCGGATCATCTCGCGCAGGTCGATCTTTTCCGGGATGTGCGGGCTGCCCCAGTCCCGGCCGTGCGAGAAGGACCAGTCCAGAGTGACGATCAGCCCGGCGGCGCCGGCGGCCTTGGCACGTTCGACCCGCGCCACCATGTCATCGCGGCTGCCCACCCAGTAACTCTGGAAGAAGGTCTGCGGATTGGCCGCGATGACCTCGGACAACGGCTTGCTCGCGAACGAGCTCAGCCCCATCGCGGTGCCCCGCGCGGCAGCTGCCCGTGCGACGGCAACCTCGCCGTCGGGATGGACCGCCTGCACCCCGGTCGGTGAGATGATGACCGGCATCGAGATCGGCTGCCCCATGACGGTGGTTGCCATGTCGCGGGTCGCCGACAGCCCCACCGCGTGCGGTGCGAACCCCAGCTCGTCGAAGGCCGTCAGGTTCTCCGACAGCGTCAGACCCTTCTCGCTGCCCGCGACGAGCGCTCCGTAGACGGACTTGGGAAGTCGTTTCTTCGCCCTGCGTTGAGCCTCTGCGACGGTTTCGAACCAGGCGGTTGCCATGATGGAGCCTTTCTCGGATGGGTTAGTGTCGACGGGGGACAGCTGGCTAGGTGCGTGGGCTGGCTAGGTGCGTTGGCGCCGCGATTGCAGCTTCTCCAGCAGCGGGTCGATGCGAAGCGGCTGCCAGCGAATGTCGGGGCGGATTGCCTGCACCGAGTGCTGGCGCAGTGAGCCTGCCCAGACGCCCGCCCCGTAGCTGATGTCGTCTGCGAGTTGGCCCGCGCAGAAGCGCACCGGATCGAGCGGGGGCCGCAGCGCGCGCCACCGAGTTGCCGGCGGCCCCAGCAGCAGGGACGCCGCCGCGGCCCGCCGCCCCCAGCGTCGCCGTCGGGTCCGGCCACCCGGGCGGACCATCGCCCAGATCAGCAGTGGTGCCGCGAACTGGGTGAGGTACCGGCCAGCCCCCAGCCAGGTCTGCCGACTCGCGCCGGCCATCGCGGCAACGACGCCGCGGCTGGGAATGCCCGCGCGCACAAGGGTGTTCCGCAGCCCGAGTACCGATCCGGTGAAGGCTGCTGCGGCAAGCAACGGTCGGCGTGCCAGCAGTGCGGCGACGGTCAGGCTCGGCCACGGATGCAGTGCGAGCGGCGCCATCGCCTGCGGGTGGCGCAGCGCCAGTGGGGCGGCGGAGGTCCCGTAGCGCATCCGTCGGCCCAGCACGCCGCGCCAGGTCTGCGGCTCGGCGTGGCCGATGAGGACCCGCGGCTCGTAACGGATCTGCCAGCCGGCCTCGTGCAGGCGCCAGATCAGGTCGACGTCCTCACCCACCCGCAGCACCGGGTCGAACGCCCCCTGGGCACTGGGGGACATCACCGCCTCCAGCGCTGCGCGACGCACCAGCAATGCTGCGCTGGGGACGTAGGAAACTCGGGTTCCAGGGCTCACCCGGGCCTGCCGGTCACCGAGGTCGAGACTGCCGTTCACTTCCGTGAACCGACCCGCGAGGCTCTGACCACTGCCCTGCGCCACCGGCGCGGCCACGATCCGCGGTGCCACGACCGCGACCAGCGGGTCCGCGAAGTGCCCCGACAATCCGGCGACCCAGTTCGGGTCCGGCACACAGTCGCTGTCGATGAACGCGACGAATTCGCTGTGCACATAGGCCAAACCGGTGTTCCGCGCGGCACCCGGACCGCCGTTGACAGCTCTGGTCACCAACGTGGCACCATGCCGACGGGTCACCTCGGCCACGGCCGCCGGATCAGTCGAACCGTCGTCCACCACCGTCACCGGGTACTGCGTGCCCAGCGCTGCGAGACACTGTTGCAGGGCCTCGGGCCGGTCCCGGACCGGAATGACGACGGTGACATCCAGGGCGACGGCGCTCGGTGGCGGAAGCGGGTGAGCAACGCCGGCGTCGGTGAGTCTGCGTGCAAGGGCGGCTGCCGCCGCGCTGGCGACCGGACCGCGGCGCAGCTCGGCCAGTGCGGTTTGACCAGCTGCGGAAAGGCGCATGATGCGCGCCGGCGAACCGCCGAAGAGGGTGGCCCGGTCGAGGGTCTTGGTGTCGGAGTCGAACTCGAGGCCGAACCCGAACGGAAGTGGCTGCGCGGTCATAGTGCGAGACCGCCGTCCACCGGCACGACGGCCCCGGTCACGGCACTGCTCCCGGGACCGGCCAGAAAGGCCAGCACGGCGGCGATCTCCGAAGGCTGCAACAGTCGCTGGACGGGCTGTTGGACCGCGAAATCGGCGGCGCTGCCCAAGCCGTACAGCGCGGCGCTCTGCGCGAGAATCGCGGTGTCGGTGGACCCGGGGCTGACCGCGTTGGCGGTGACGCCGAGCGGTGCGAGTTCGACCGCCACGGATCGGACGAAGCCGGTGACGCCCGCCTTGGCGGCGCAGTAGGCGGCGAGCATCGGCAGGCCGCGGGTTGCTGCAGCCGACGCGACCGCCAGGAACCGACCAGATCGGGGCGCCGGCCGCCGGAGCAGGGCGGGCACCGCGGCCCGCGAGAGGTTGATGACACCGCCGAGGTCGATGTCCAGCACCGCCTGCTCCTCTGCCAGCGGCACTTCCCACTGCACCACGCCACCGGCGATAACCCCTGCGACGGCGATCGCGGCATCCAGGCCGCCCCAGCACTGCTCCGCCTCGGTGACCGCGGCGCGGAGTGCGTCCAGGTCACGCACGTCGGCGGTGTACCCGCGCACCCGGTCGGCGTCCGGCGTCCGGGCGGCTGCCGCGGCGACCACTTCGGCGAGTTCGGCGGCGGTGCCCATCGGGTAGCGCAGTGCAGGGTCGTCGGCGCAGCAGTCCACCGCCAGCACCGACCAGCCGGCCTCGGCCAGCGCGATCACCGTCGCGGCCCCGATCCCGCGGGCAGCTCCGGTCACCAGCGCCACTCTGCCAGCGGCGTTCCCAACCGGGCTGGTCATCGGTGCGCCGGTGCGTGCCAGGCGGCAACCTGTTCGATCAGCTGGGTTGCCAGGCCGTCCAGGATTCGGCGGCCGGCCTCCTTCGAGGCCCCCCGAGGGTCACCGAGCACGCCGGTACTCGTCACTGCCCGGACGCCACCTGTGTGCAGCAGTGGCAGGGTCTCGCTCAGCGGGCGGGTGTCGCCCAGCACGGCAAGCTGCATCGCCACCTGCTCCGGTCGGCAGTGCAACATGATGGACGTTTCGGTGTGCCCGGCATGCGGGTCGCCCTCCCACCGGGGTTGAAACAGCAGCACATCGCGCGATTCGGCCCGCAGGGTGTCCACAGCGCGGGTCACCGCCCGGCTGTTGCCACCGTGGGCTGACACGAAGAGCACCCGGCCGAAGGTGTCGGTGGCCGACCGTCCGAGCTCGGTCACGAGCAGCTCGATGGCCGATTGGCCGATCGAGAGCGTCCCGGCGAAACCTGCATGTTCCCCACTGGAGCCGTAGCCGACAGACGGTGCGACGACCACGTCGGCGCGCTCGTCCGCCAGCCGGAGGCACAGCTGCTCGGCGATCTCGGTGTCGGTGGAAAGCGGCAGATGGGCACCGTGCTGCTCGGTCGATCCGAGCGGCACCGCCAGCATCGCCCCGCCGCTCGCCAGCCGTGCGATCTCGGGTGAGGTCAGGTCGGCGAGCCGGTGACCGCCCGTCGTGCCGGTGCTCCGCTGCCCGCTAGCGGCCATGTCCCAGCGGCACGAAGTCAGCGAGCGGGTTCTCGTTGCAGGCGCTCACCGGCGCGCCACTGGGCGGTCGGGTGCCCAGGGTCAGGGCCACCGGCCGGCGTCCGGCGGCTGTGCGGTGCGAGTGGTCCAGCGACGGTTTGGGCGCACTGCCTGCGGCGATCCCGGCCAGGGCCAGTTCACCGTGGCCCTTGACGCATCCGGGATCCGGGCCGTCCAGTGGCAGCCCGGTGAAGAACTTCGCCGCCATGCAACCGCCCCGGCAGGCGTCGAAGGCCGAGCACGAGTTGCAGGCGCCACCGGTCTGTGGCGAACGCAGCTCGGTGAAGAGGTCCGACTCCCGCCAGACCCTGGCGAACCCACCGGCGGAGCGGACATTGCCGGCGAGGAAGTTGTCGTGGATCGCGAAGGGGCAGGCGTACACGTCGCCCACCGGGTCGATCAGGCAGACCACCCGGCCCGCCCCGCACAGGTTGAGACCCGGCAGGGCGTCACCGAACGCGGCCAGGTGGAAGAACGAGTCGCCGGTGAGCACGCCTTCACCGCGCGCCACCAGCCAGTCGTAGAGCACCCGCTGCTGGTCGGCGGTCGGGTGCAGCTCGTCCCACACGTCGGCACCCCGACCGGACGGGCGGAGCCGGGTGATCCGCAACTGGGCGGCGAACCGATCGGCGATCGCCTTGAAGGCGTCGAGCTGATCGACGTTCTGGCGGGTCATCACCACCGAGATCTTGAACCCGGTGAACCCGGCATCTGCCAGGTTCTGCATGGCACGCAGCGCGGTGTCGTAGGACCCGGCGCCACGGACCGCGTCATTGACCTCTGCGGTGGCCCCGTCGAGCGAGATCTGCACGTCCACGTAGTCGCTGGCGGCCAGTCGGCGTGCGACCTCCGGGGTGAGCTTGATGCCGTTGGTGGAGAACTTGACGCCGACGTGGTGCTCGGTGGCGTAATCGACCAGTTCCCAGAAGTCGGGGCGCACCGTCGGTTCGCCGCCACCGATGTTGACGTAGAAGACCTGCATCCGTTCGAGTTCGTCGATGACCGCCTTGCATTCAGCGGTGGACAGCTCACGGGGGTCACGCCGGCCGGAGCTGGACAGGCAGTGCACGCAGGACAGATTGCAGGCGTACGTCAGCTCCCAGGTCAAGCAGATGGGGGCGTCCAGGCCGTACTGGAACTGCTCGACCAGGGGCAGGGTCGTGGTGGTCATGACGCTCCTCGCTGCGGATTCATGCTCGGCTGCTCGGTCGGGTTCGGCTGCTCGGTCGGGTTCGGCTGCTGGATCATGCTCGACGCCGCCAGGGTTGCCAGTGCGGTCCGGTACGTGGCCAACTCGGCCTCCGGGACGCCGCTGCTGAGGCAGGCCGCGCGCGCGGTCGGTTCGGTGGCGAGGGCGTTGACGACGTTGAGCAGGGTCGGGTTCTTCAGGAACGACAGCCGCCGGGTGCCGAAGTGGTAGAGCAGCGCGCCGAACCGTTCGGTGCGCTGCTGTATCACTTTGGCACGCGCAAACTTTCGTTCCTGAAGAACACCACGATCGTCGAGGTGGTCAAGTCACTCGACGCTCATCCCGACGCCAGATCGGCCTGCTACGCAGCTGGGATCGACGAT
>JBBQFE010000083.1:0-9052 GCA_038321605.1 Mycobacteriales bacterium
CAGGCCGACACCTTCGGCGAGGTACATGGTGGCGAACATGTCATCGACCAGCGTCACCAGCTCTGGGCCGAAGTCGGTAACCGTCTCGGACGGGTTGTGCAGCACCGGGTCGCCGACGATGACAACAGGACGCGCATGGCCGCTCATGGGCACCCATCCTAGGGCTCAGCCGGACGCACCCGAAATGCGGTTGGTCAGCGTCGCCCCGGTGCGCGACAAAGGTGAAAGGGCCCCTTCGGAGATCCTCCGAAAGGGCCCTGCGTTGGTCGGGGTGACAGGATTTGAACCTGCGGCCTCTTCGTCCCGAACGAAGCACGCTACCAAGCTGCGCCACACCCCGGTCGCAACCGGTCAAGCATAACCGACGGCACCGGACCAGCCGACCTCCGCACCGGGAGGAACGCCGTACCGCCGGCTACGGCCGGTCGCGCGGCAGCAGCGTGAGCAGGACGGCTTCGGGGCGGCAGCCGATTCTGAAGGGCATGTAGGGATTGGTGCCCAGCCCGGCGCACACGTTGAACCACATGTGCGAGTCCCACTGGTGCAGCCAGCGCGCCCGGTGCACGTCGATGCCGCAGTTGGTCACGATCGCCGGCCCGAACGGCACCCGGATCTGGCCGCCGTGGGTGTGCCCGGCCAGCACCAGGTCGTACTGGTCGCCCGCGAACTGCGACAGCAGGCTCGGCTCAGGCGAGTGGATCACGCCGATCCGCACCGCGGCGTCGGGGTCCGCGCGTCCCGCGATCTTTGCGTAGCGGGCCCGCCGCAGGTGGGGGTCGTCGGTGCCGGCCAGCGCCACCGACACCCCACCGACCTGCACCGTCTGGCGGACGTGCGTCAGATCCAGCCATCCCCGACCGGCCATCGACGCCGCCAGCTCCGGCCAAGGCATCCGCCGCCGACCGTCGAGGTCACCGATCCGGTTGGCCATGAAATACCGGGCCGGGTTCTTGGGCACCGGCACGTAGTAGTCGTTGTTGCCGGGCACGAACGCACCGGGAAAGTCGAAGAGCGGACCGAGCGCGGACATGATCGCCGGAATGCCGTCGGGGTCCGACGAGGTATCGCCGGTGTTGACCACATAGTCGGGCTCCAGCCGGGCCAGGTCTGAGATCCAGGCCTGCTTGCGGCGCTGAGCCGTGGTCAGGTGAAGGTCGCTGATGTGCAGGATCCGGAGAGCGGGTGTGCCCGGCTCCAGGACCGGCACCGCGAAGCGCCGCAGGGTGAACAGATTGCGCTCGATCAGGCCGCCGTACGCCGCACTCAGCGCCCCGAAGGCTACGACGCCACCCGCGACTCGACGGACGGATCGTGAGGAAGTGGGCACCCGTCCAGCCTACGTGCGGGCACTTCGGGCACTGCACGGGTGACTAATCTGAGGGCATGACCGAGCTGAAGAGCCACCTGAGATCTGACCTGACCGCGGCGATGAAGGCTCGCGACGAACTCACCACCGCCACGTTGCGGATGCTGCTGACCGCCGTGACCACCGAGGAGGTCGCCGGGTCCAGCGCGCGGGAACTGTCCGACGATGAGGTCATGAAGGTGATCGCCCGCGAGGCCAAGAAGCGTCGCGAGGCAGCAGAGGCCTTCGAGACCGGTCACCGCGCCGAACAGGCGCAGCGCGAACGCGATGAGGAGACGGTGCTCGCCCGCTACCTGCCCACCCAGCTCAGCGACGAGGAGCTGCGCACGCTGGTGGCCAGTGCCATCACCGAAGCGGGCGCCACCGAGGTGCGCCAGATGGGCTTGGTCATGAAGGCGGTAACCCCTGCGGTGTCCGGTCGCGCGGACGGCAAACGCATTTCCGACGAGGTGCGGCGGCAATTGGCCGGCTGACCAGCCGTCCACTGAGCCCTGCAGTTGGCGTCAGCGTGTCGGTGAGCGACGGGTTTGGCGTCAGCGGGGTGGCTTGGTCCGGCTCGGTCGGGGATTCGGATTGGGGTTGCCGTTGGAGGCCGGCGTCGAGCTGCCCGGGGTCTTCGACGGTGTCTTGCTGGGTGGCACGAACACCTCGGGAGCCTTACCCGTCGACACGCACAGCGAGATCGTCGCGCCCGGCACGGCGATGGCCGGACTGAAGAAGGCGACATTGCCCTCGGGCACGTTGCTGCCACACGGCGTCTTGAGCACCGTCGACTTGTAGCCCTGCGCGGTGAGGTTGGCCTCGGCGGTGGTGACGTCCATCCCGGTCACCGGCTGCAGGCGGTTGCCGGGGGTCGAGTCCACGGTCGGCCACTGCCAGGGCTGGCTGATCAGTTTGGCTCCGAAGGCGTCCAGCCAGAAGGTAGCGCCGAACGCGCCGAACCGGTCGGTGCCGTCGTTGCCGGCGGTGACGCCCGGAACATTGGCGATCGCCAGGCTCGGTTGCACCGGGTTGACCAGGGCAGCTGCCGAGACGAAGTTGGGCGTGATGCCGACGAACCACAACGCCGAGTTCTGGCCGTTGTCGCTGCAGACCTGGTTGGGCGGGGTTCCGGTGCACGATGCGGCGTTGTTGGTACCGGTCTTGGCAGCGACCAGGCTGCCACCGTTGCCGTACCAGTTGCCGAAGTAACCCTGTGCGGTACCGCCACCGTGGGTGTCAGCGGTCATGATGTTCACCAGGGTGCGCGCAACATAGGAGTCGAACTGTCGGCTGCAGCCGATGTGCTTGAACGGAACGGCCTTGCCGGACAGGTCGGTGATCGACACGATCGGCGTCGGCGGGCAGAACACCCCGTCGTTGGCCAGCGCCGCGAACGCGCCGGTCAGTTCGAGCACCGGGGTGGACTCCTGTCCGAGGGTGAACGTGGGCCGCCGGTCTGCGATGGCCGACTGCGCAACGGTCTTGCCGGTCGGCTTGCCGTCGGTGCCCAGCTGCGGGCTGGACTTGAGGTAGTTCATGCCCAGTCCGGTGGCGGTGTTGACGATCGGGCTGATGTCGCAACCGAAGAGTTGATCCTCCATGGCGACGAAGTAGGTGTTGGACGACTCCGGCAGGGCCTGGGACAGCGGCAGGGTGCTGTTGTAGTTGCCGGCGTTGTGCGCGGTGTAGTCCTGCGGGCAGTTCTTGACCTTCCAACTGTTGTTGTTGGTGGTCAGGCTGTAGCTGGCGGGCACACCTGCCTTGAGGGCGGCGAGTGCGGTGAAGTACTTGTACGTCGACCCTGAACCTGCGTAGGCGGCGGTGAACAGCGGATTCACGGTGTATGCCGGGTCGCCCTTCTTCACGCCGTACTTCTTGTCGGTGATCATCGTCGTCACCGCACCGGTGTTCGGCGTCACGGACGGCATGGCGAGCAGGTAGGCCGACTTCGGATCCAGCCCTGAACTGGCGATTGCTCGCTGCCCTGAGTTCTGCAGGTCGGGGTCGAGGGTGGTGGTGATCTGCAGGCCGCCTCGGTTCAGCTTTGCCTCGCTGAGCCCGCCGGTCGACTCGAGCCAGTTCACGGCGTAGTCGCAGAAGAATCCGACGTTGATGATGGCGGGGTTGGCGTAGGCGCAGCCGCGGGCCGGCAGGCTGAGCTTGGCGAGCTTGATCGGCGCCGCCTTCGCTGTTGCCGCCTGGGCCGCGGTGATGTATTTCTGATCGGCCATGTTGGCGATGACAAGGTCCCGCCGGGCCTTGGCCGCGGCGAGGTCGAGGTACGGGTCGTAGTCCGTGGGGCTGCGCACCAGGCCGACCAGCAGGGCGGACTGGGCGATGGTCAACTTGCTGACGTCCACCCCGAAGAACGTCTGCGCGGCGGTCTGGATGCCGTAGGAGTTCTCACCGAAGAAGGCGATGTTGAGGTACTTCTCCAGGATCTGACGCTTGGTGTTCTTCTTCTCGAGGTCCAGCGCGCACTGGGCGTCGGAGATCTTGCGGTCGATGTTCTGATCCACCGCGGCCTGAGCGGCAGCCTTGTCGCCCGCGCTCACCGCGTTGTAGTAGTTCACCTGCTTGACGTACTGCTCGGTGAGGGTCGAGGCCCCCTGCGTGTTGCCGCTGGAGGTGTGCAGCGCACCGCGGATCAGCCCGCGGACGTCGACCCCGTGATGCTGGTAGAACCGGCGGTCCTCGGTGCCGATCAGAGCGTCGGTGACGTACTTCGGGATCTGGGTCAGCTTGACCACCGACCGGTTCTGGTCGAAGAGCGTCGCGATCTTGGTCTTGCCGTCCTTGGCGTAGATGGTCGTCCGCAGCTGCAGGGGCTCTTCGGTGAGGTTGCAGGTGGTGTTCAGGAACTTGTCGGCACCGGCCTTCGCGGCCAGCCCCATCCCTCCGATGTAGGGCACCAGGAAGCCGGCGGCGAGCACGCCGGCGACGACGATCAACGCCGCCAATTTGGTGAGTTTGGAAAGGATGGTCAAACCGGATGCACGAGCCACGGGATCAGAGTCTACGGGGCGGCAGCGCCGAATCCGGTCTTCACAGAGGCATCACTGGCCGTGCAAAGCCGCCACCTGGCCGTCGCGCGTCATAGTGCGCTCGCTTCGGTGTCTGCCAGGCGGGTGGTGATCGCGGGTGTCCGGCACCTGCTCTGCAGCTGCCCATGGGCTACGGGAAGGTAACGAAACCTCAAATAAAAGACTGAAATGTTGGCGATCTCTAGTGCAATCGCTTACTGTCCGCATACGAGCCGTTTACAACGAGTTAGCACGTCCTAACCGGGGAGCGCAATGTCAACAGCTAGGCCATCCCGACGTTCGGCGGGCTCCGGAGACTCGGAGTGGGTCTCCAGGGGAGCATGCAGGGACGTCGATCCAGAGTCGCTGTTCGTCGTCGGCGCGGCCCAGAACAAGGCGAAGGCCGTCTGCAACGGATGTCCCGTGCGGGTTGACTGCCTGGCGGACGCGCTGGACAGCCGTACCGAGTTCGGCGTGTGGGGCGGCATGACCGAGCGGGAGCGCCGGATCCTGCTGCGCCGCCGCCCCGATGTCCGGTCCTGGCGCCACTTCTTCGCTTCTCAGGCCCGCGCCGAGGAGTACGCAGCAGCCCAGGTCCGCTGACCGCTGCTGCCAGGCGGATCAGCCGGCAGATCAGGACCCGGCCAGCGCGGCGCCGATGGACCGCAGCCCAGCCAGGTCGTGCACGTCGGTGGCCAGTGCGGGCACGGTCCGCTGCGCAATCTCGGGATGAGCGGCGGCGAAGCGAACGATCATGGCCTGGTCGTGCTTCGCCGACTCGGCCGACTCGACCTGCACCGCCAGTGCCGCAGCCGCCAGCAGCGCGGCGGGCTCGGAGCTGTCGAGTTCCGCCAGACGCTCCGCCGCCGCCGCTGCCCGTTGCGCGGACAGGCCCTCGGGTGCGGTGCGCAGCCGGTTCAGCACCACCCCGGCCAGCGGCATCTGCTCCTGCTGCAACCGTTCGACGAAGAACGAGGCCTCGCGCAGCGCGTCCGGCTCGGGAGAAGCGACCACCACGAACGCGGTGTCCGGTGCTTTCAACAGCTCGTACGTCTGGTCGGCCCGCTCGCGGAAGCCGCCGAACATGGTCTCCAGGGAGGCTACGAAGGCAGAGACGTTACCGAGCAGGTCGTTGCCGAGGATCTTCGTCATGACCTTGGTGAACACCCCGAAGCCGGCGCTGACCACCTTCAGGTAGGCCTTGCCGCCAGCCCTGGCCGGAGCCGTCAGCAGCCGGATCATCCGACCGTCGAGGAACCGTCCGAGCCGCTGTGGCGCGTCCAGGAAATCCAGCGCGGACCGCGACGGTGGGGTGTCGACCACGATCAGGTCCCACTCACCGTGTTCGACCAGCTGGTCGCGCAGTTGCGAGAGCTTCTCCATCGCCATGTATTCCTGGGTGCCGGCGAAGGACGCCGACAACGACTGGTAGAAGGGATTGGCGAAGATCTGCTGGGCCTTCTCCTCGGTGGTGTGCAGCAGCACCACCTCGTCGAAGGTGCGTTTCATGTCCAGCATCATCGCCAGCAGTTCACCGCCGTCGTGGCCCGCGCCGGTGCCCCCAACGCCGGGAACCTTCCGCGGCGTGTTGTCCAGTTCGGTCAGGCCCAGCGACTGCGCCAGTCGCCGCGCTGGGTCGATGGTCAGCACCACCACTTTCCTACCCTGTTCGGCAGCACGCAGGGCCAGCGCCGCGGCGGTCGTCGTCTTGCCGACTCCACCGCTGCCGCAGGTCACGATCACCTTGATCTCAGGGTCTTTGAGCAGCAGATCGATATCCAGTTCCGGCGGTGCCGGGCGGGTGCGGCCGGCCGCGGGGGTGGATCGGGTCATGCCCAGCTCCCGACGTCAAGGGTGTGTGCGAGCTCGAACAGACTGCCCAGGTCCAACGGCGGCGTGAGGTCCGGCAGCCGGCTCATCGGCAGGCCCGCCGCCTGCAGGGTGCTGTCTGCCTCGTCCTGCACCCGCTGCCGTTGCGCGTACTCACCCATCTGCACCGCCAGCGCGGGCGCGAGGGTGCCCTTCAGCCCGGCGAGTTGCAGGCCTGTGGCCAGCAGCTCGGCGTCCACCGCGCCGGTGCTGGACAGCAGTCCCGCAGCGACCAGGTCGGGCCGGGCCCGGTTGACGATCAGCCGGCCCACCCGGTAGCCGGCAGCCGTCAGCTCGGCTGCCGCGTCCAGCGATTCCTGAACGGGCATCTCTTCCAGCAGGGTGACGATGTGCACCACCGACTGAGCCGAGTGCAGCAGCGACGTGACACCGATGCTCTGTTTGTGGATCGGCCCGAACCGGGTCAGACCGGCCACCTCGTTCGTGGCCTCGAGGAACTGGGTGATCCGCCCGGTCGGGGGTGCGTCGAGCACCACCGCGTCGAACACCGGCCGGCCGGCCTTGGTGCGCGTGACGGCCTCTTTGATCTTGCCGGTGAGCAGCACGTCCCGCAGGCCCGGCGCGATGGTGGTGACGAAGTCGATGGCGCCCATCTTGCGGAGCACCGAGCCTGCGCGCTTGATGGAGTAGAACATCTCCAGGTACTCGAGCATCGCGGCCTCGGGATCCACCGCGAGACCGATGATCTCGCCGCCGTTGGCGCTGGCCAGGCGCATCTCGACATGCGGCAGCGGGGGAGTGTCGAACAGCTGGGCCAGGCCCTGCCGCCCCTCAACCTCGACCAGCAGGATCCGGTTGCCGCCCTCGGCCAGGGCGACCGCCAGTGCACCTGCGACCGTCGTCTTGCCGGTACCGCCCTTACCCGTGACGACGTGCAGTCGGGGCATCGACGGGTCCAGGGGCATCACTCAAGCGTACAAACCAGCCGACGGTAAAGCTTGTCGAAGGGGCCGGATGTGACCTTCCCACCCGCACGGCACCGCAGGACCGTCCCGGGCGGGTAGTTTTCGGACATGACCTCCACGTCTGCCAGGTTGGCCGAGCTGGGTATCGTGCTGCCGCCCGTCACGCCACCGCTCGCGTCCTACGTGCCCGCGGTCCGCAGCGGCAATCACGTCTTCACCTCGGGACAGTTGCCGATCGTGAGCGGCGAACTGCAGGCCACCGGCAAGGTCGGTGTCGAGGTCACCGCAGACGAGGCGGCGGGCTATGCCAGGACCTGCGCACTCAACGCGCTGGCCGCGGTCCACGCGCTGGTCGGCATCGACGCGGTGATCAGGGTGGTGAAGGTGGTCGGCTTCGTGGCGTCCTCGCCGGACTTCACCGGCCAGCCCGGCGTCGTCAACGGCGCCTCGAACTTTCTGCGCGAGGTGTTCGGGGATGCGGGGTGTCACGCCCGGTCGGCGGTCGGTGTGGCCGTGCTGCCGTTGGACGCACCGGTCGAGGTGGAACTCGTCGTCGAGGTGGCCGCTGCCCCGGGTACACCGGCGTGAGCGTGCCGATCCGCGAGGCCGCTACGGTCGTGCTGCTCCGTGACGGCGCAGCCGGCCTCGAGACGTGGCTGCTGCGCAGGGTGGCGAAGATGGCGTTCGCGGCGGGCATGTCGGTCTTTCCCGGCGGCGCGGTGGACACCGAGGACGCGGTGGCAGGGCTGCCCGCCGCCGAACTGATGTCGATCGCCGACCAACTGGGCACCGACACCGACCATGCGGGCGCCCTGGTCTGTGCCGCCATCCGGGAGACCTTCGAAGAGGTCGGCGTGTTGCTGGTGCGGCCACCGGTGGCCGTGGCCCCCGCGGAATCTGACCGGGTCGCGGTCGAGGCCCGGACCCGGACGTTCACCTCGTTGCTCGACGAACTCCGCGTCGCCCTGGACGTGACCGCGATCCGACCGTGGGCGCGCTGGATCACCCCGGAAGGGGAGAGCCGCCGCTACGACACCTATTTCTTCGTGGCCGCACTGCCGGCGGGTCTGACGGCGGCCGCGGTCACCGGCGAGGCGTCGCACGCCGATTGGATCCCGGTCTCGCAGGCACTGGCCGAGGCGACCACCGGGGAGCGGCCGATGCTGCCGCCCACCGTCACCACACTCACCGACATCGCGCGGTACGGCACCGCCGCCGAGGTGCTCGAGGCCGCTGCCGGGCGAACGGTGACCCCGGTCCAACCGTTACTGCGGCGTGACGATTCGGGCGCGCTGATGGTGGATCTCGGCGACGGTCGTTCGATGCGGGTGCCGAACCCCCTCGGTGACCCGGCTGCCGGGCAGGGCTGAATGCCCGAGTACGAGTCACTTCGGCAGGTCACCGGACTCGCCGGTGTGGTGCTGGCCGACAACCCGACCCCGATGACGCTGGAGGGCACCAACACCTGGTTGGTGCGCGATGATCCGACCCGCCGCCAGGCCATCGTCATCGATCCGGGCCCCGATTCGCAGACTCACCTGTCGGCAGTGCTCGCCGCTGCCGGCACGGTCCCGCTGATCCTGCTCACCCACGGTCACCTCGACCACTCCGAGGGGGCCCGTCGCCTGCACGAACTGACCGGGGCGCCGGTGTACGCATTGGATCCGGCGCACCGGTACGGCACCTCCGGCCTGGCTGAGGGCGCGGTGCTCGGCGCGGCCGGGGTCGAGCTGCAGGTCTGGGCGACCCCCGGGCACACCTCGGATTCGCTGTGCTTCAGGTTGTCCGGCGCTGATGGGTCGGGCAGCGCCGTGTTCACCGGTGACACGATCCTGGGCCGGGGTACCACCGTGGTGGCGCACCCCGACGGTGTGCTGGCCGACTAC